>DASTGK010000249.1:0-4855 GCA_035719085.1 Anaeromyxobacteraceae bacterium | reverse complement strand
TTTCGAGAAGCCGCCGCTGGTCTACTGGCTGACCGCCGTGAGCTTCAAGGCGTTCGGCATCCACGAGTGGAGCGCTCGCGCGTTGCCGGCGCTCTCCGGCTTGCTGGGCATCGTGATGGCGTACGTCCTCGGGCGCGCGATGTTCGACCCGTGGACCGGGCAGGCGGCCGCGGCGCTGCTGGCGGCGGCGCCGCCGTCGCGCGCCACGCTCGCCGCGCTGATGCGCTCGAACGGGCTCGAGGGGGCCTCGCTCCTCTCGCCCTCGCTCCAGGTGCTGGCCGACGCCACCGGGCCGGCCGGGGGCCGGGCCGACCTCCTGCGCGTCGACGAGCGGCGCGTGGCGGCGGCGCTGGCGGGCGACCCGTCGGTCGCCTTCGCCTACGCGGTGGGCGACCAGCCGGTGGCCACCGGCTACTTCCCGGTGCGCGGTCCGGGCGGCGAGGTCGAGGCGGTGCTGGCGCTCGAGGCGGGCCACGCGGTCTCGGCCACCGTCGCCGACCTGGAGCGGGCCCGCGGCGTGGGCGTGGCGCTCTCGGCGCTGGTGGCGGCGGCGCTGGCCGCGGCCGCGCTCCAGTGGGCGCGGAGCGAGGCGCGCCGCCAGGCCGACGCCGCGCGGGCCGCCCGCGGCGAGGCGCTCTCGCGCATGGCGGCCATGGTGGCCCACGAGCTCCGCAACCCGGTGGCCGTCGTCCGCGGCGCGGTCGAGCTGGTGCAGGCGCGCGCCGGCGCGACGCTGCCCCCGCGCGACCGCGACGCCCTGCAGGACGTGCTCGGCGAGGTGGACCGGCTCACCCGGCTCACCCAGGACTTCCTCGACCTGTCGCGCGAGCCGGCGCTCTCGCTCGCCCCGGCCGACCTGGCCGAGCTGGCGGCCGAGGCGGCGCGGGGCCTGGCCCGCTCCCACCCGGCGGTGGAGGTCCGGCTGGCGGTGCCGGCGCTGCCGGTCGAGGCCGACCCCGGGCGGCTCCGGCAGCTCCTCGCCAACCTGCTCGTCAACGCGGCGCAGGCCGGCGCCCGGGTGGTCGAGCTGCGCGGCGCCGCGGGGGAGGGGCGGGCCCGGCTCGTCGTCGCCGACGACGGCCCGGGCGTGCCCGAGGCGCTCCGGCCGCGCCTCTTCGACCCCTTCGCCACCGGCCGCGCCGAGGGCACCGGCCTCGGCCTCGCCATCTCGCGCCGCATCGCCGAGCGGCACGGCGGCGCCCTCCGGCTCGTCGACGGGGCCGGGCCGGGCGCCACCTTCGAGCTCACCCTGCCGCTCGGCGGCGGCTAGGATCGGATCGCCATGGCGCGCCTCCTCGTGGTCGACGACGAGCCGAAGCTCGGCAGGGTGACCGCCGAGATGCTGGAGCTCGACGGCCACGAGGTGGCGCGGGCCGGCGGCGGGCGCCAGGCGCTGGTGGAGCTGGCGGCGCGCCCCTTCGACGTGGTCCTCACCGACCTGCGCATGCCGGAGGTCGACGGCCTCGCCGTGCTGGCGGCCGCCCGGGCGCTGCCCTCGCCGCCCGAGGTGATCCTGATGACGGCGTACGCCACCGCCGAGAGCGCGGTGGCGGCCATGAAGGCCGGCGCGGCCGACTACGTGGTGAAGCCCTTCGCCATGGACGAGCTGCGGCTGCGGGTGCAGCGGCTCGCGGCGCAGCGCTCGGCCGAGGCGCGGAGCGCGCGGCTCCTCGAGCGGCTCACGCCCGACCTGGTGGCCGAGAGCCCGGCCATGAAGGCGGCGCTCGCGGCGGCGCGCCAGGTGGCGGCCACCGACGCCACCGTGCTCCTGCTCGGCGAGAGCGGCACCGGCAAGAGCCAGCTGGCCCGCTTCATCCACTACCAGGGGCGCCGCGCCGGCGGGCCGCTCGTCGAGGTCCACTGCGCCGCCCTGCCGGAGACGCTCCTCGAGGGCGAGCTCTTCGGCCACGAGAAGGGGGCCTTCACCGGCGCCACGCAGCGGAAGGCCGGCCACCTCGCCGCCGCGGCCGGCGGCACCCTCTTCCTCGACGAGATCGGCGAGATCACCCCGGCCACGCAGGTGAAGCTCCTCCGCTTCCTGCAGGAGCGCACCTTCGTGCCGCTCGGCGCCGTGGAGGCGAGCCGCGCCGACGCCCGCGTCGTCTCGGCCACCAACCGCGACCTCGACGCGGCGGTGCGCGCCGGCGCCTTCCGCGAGGACCTCTTCTACCGGCTCAACGTCTTCGCCATCCGCGTGCCGCCGCTGCGGGAGCGGCGCGACGACGTGCTGCCGCTCGCCGACCGCTTCCTCCGGGCGCGGGGGCTGCCGCCGGAGAAGCTCGGGAGCGCGGCGCGGGAGCGGCTCCTCGGGCACGGCTGGCCGGGCAACGTGCGCGAGCTGGAGAACGCGCTCGAGCGCGCCCTCATCCTGGCGGGCGAGGACGAGATCGGCCCGCCGAACCTCGCCCCGGGCGGCCCCGCCGCGCCGCGGGCCGGCCGCGCCGGCGAGCTGCTCGGCGAGGGCTTCAGCCTCGACGGCTTCGAGGCGGAGCTGATCCGGGCGGCGCTGGAGCGGGCCGGGGGCAACAAGACCGAGGCGGCGAAGCTGCTCGGCGTGACGAGGCGGCGACTCTACTCGCTGCTCGCCAGCCTGGCCGGCGGCCCGGGCGGCGAGCCCTGATCAGACCGCGTAGCCGGCCGCGCCGCTCGCCGCCGCGGCCTCGGGGTCGAGCGCCACGTCGACGCAGGAGACCGTCCCCGACTCGAAGGCCCGCGTCAGCGCCGGCACCAGCTCGGCCGGGTCCTCGACGTGCTCGCCGCGCCCGCCGAGCGCCTCGACCACCCGGTCGTAGCGCGTCGGCGCGAGCGCCGTGGCCGGCGACCGCTCCTCGCCGTACATGGCCCGCTGCGGCACCCGGATCTGCCCCCAGGCGGCGTCGTTGCCCACCACCACCACCATGGGCAGGCCGAAGCGGACGGCGGTCTCGTAGTCCATGCCGTTCAGGCCGAAGGCGCCGTCCCCCTGGATGACGCAGACCGGCCGCTCCGGCGCGAGCAGCTTCGCGGCGATGGCGAACGGGGCGCCGACGCCCAGGCAGCCGAGCGGCCCCGGGTCGAGCCAGCGGCCCGGGCCGGCGACGCGCAGCACCTTGGCCGCCACCGCCACCACGTTGCCGCCGTCGCCGACGAAGGTGACGTCGCCCACGCGCGCCGCCACCTCGTCGAGCGCCCGCGCCAGCCGGAAGTGGTGGATGGGGCGCTGGTCGCTCTGCTCGAAGGCGGCCTGCGCCTCGCGCCGCCGCGCCTCGGCGGCCCGCAGCGAGGCGAGCCAGGCGGGCGAGCCCCAGCGGCCGGCGCCGGCGAGGAGCGCGCCCAGCACCGAGGCGGCGTCGCCCACGATGCCGACGTCGATGGGCCGGTTGCGGCCGATCTCGGCCGCGTCCACGTCCACCTGGACGACGCGGGCGCCCGGCGCGAAGGTCGGCTCGGTGCCGTAGCCGACGCGGAAGTCGAGCGGCGTGCCGACGACCAGCACCACGTCGGCGCCGCCGAGCGCCTCCTTGCGCGAGAGCTGCAGGAAGCCCGGGTGGTCCGGCGGCAGGCAGCCGCGCCCCATGCCGTTCAGGTAGACCGGCGCCCCGGTGGCGTCGGCGAGCGCGCGCAGCGCCTCCCAGGCGCCGTCCCACCAGACCGACGAGCCCGCCAGCACCACCGGCCGCTCGGCCCGGCCGAGGAGCGCCAGCGCCTCCTCGACGAGCGCCGGGTCGCCCGGGCTGCGCGCGGCGGTGCGGTAGCCCACCTGCGCGTCGGCGAGCGCCGCGTCGGCGCCGTTCGAGAGGACGTCCCAGGGCAGCTCGAGGAAGACCGGCCCAGGCCGGCCGGCCCGCGCCACGCGGAAGGCGCGCGCCAGGAAGGAGGGGACGAGGTCGGGCGAGGGGACGCGGTCGGCCCACTTGGTGATGCCGGCGAAGAGCTGCGTCTGCGGCATCTCCTGCAGCGCGCCCCGCCCCTGGTTGAAGGTGGGCGCCGCCCCGCCGAGCAGCACGAGCGGCACGCCGGCGCTCCAGGCGTTGGCCACGCCGGTGACGGCGTCGGTGACGCCCGGGCCGGCGGTGACGATGGCGACGCCGGCCCGGCGCGTGAGCCGGGCCCAGGCGTCGGCGGCGTGCGCGGCCGCCTGCTCGTGCCGGGTGTCGACGAGCCGGATCCCCTCGTCGACGCAGCCGGCGTAGATGGGGGCGACGTGCAGGCCGGAGAGCGTGAAGGCGGTGGTGACGCCCTCGCGCTTCAGCATGCGCGCCACGAGCTGGCCGCCGGTGAGGATCTCGGACATGGGCTCCCCTTTCGGCCCCCGAGTCTACGAACGAAACGCCCCGCGCGCCGTCGGGCACGCGGGGCGTCGTGAGCCCTCTGGCTGGCGCCGGGCGCTACTTGCGGAAGCGGGAGAGGTTCGCCGGCAGCGAGGCGAGCGCCGGGAACTGCTTGTCCGGGTGGACCGTGGAGAGGCGCGCGTAGAGCACCTCCTCGGTCTCGACGTTGTTCGGGTCCTGGACGCAGCAGTCGACCGGGCAGACGGCCGCGCAGGCCTCCTCGTCATGGAACCCGACGCACTCGGTGCAGAGCTTCGGGTCGATGACGTAGATGTCCTCGCCCTGGCTGATGGCGGCGTTGGGGCACTCGGGCTCGCAGGCGCCGCAGTTGATGCACTCCTCGGTGATCATCGTGGCCATGGCGTGTGTCCTCGGGATGCCGCCCCTCGGGGCGATGCGGTGGAGGTGAGATCGAGGGGTATATGCGATGGGGCCTTGGCCGGAGTCAAGCAAGCGCAGCGGCCCGTTTTCGCAGCGAATACGGACGGATCCCGTCCAGGTATCGCGGGGATGGAGCTCAGCCGTTCGCCCCGCCGTCCGGTGGC
>DASTGK010000248.1:0-3805 GCA_035719085.1 Anaeromyxobacteraceae bacterium | reverse complement strand
CAGACCAGGTTCTGCTTCTGGACGCCCGACGCGTCGGTCCAGCGGACGCGGCGGGTGTCGAAGCCGAGCGGCCGGACCTCGGCCTCGAGCAGGTCGACGACGTGGCCGTTCGACCGGGTTGAGGTGGAGTCGATCCGGACGAGGGCCTGGAGGAGCGGGACGAGGTCCATACGGAGATCCTACAGGAACTTTCCGAACCCGAACCCGAACCCGAACCCGGAGCCCGTGCCCGTGCTGTGCCGTGGGCCGTGGCCCCTGCCCCGACCCTGCCCCCGCCGGCTCACGGCTCACGGCTCACGGGAGCTCACGGGTCACGGCCACGCGTGCGGGTTCGGGTTCGGGTTCGGGGGTTACGGCACCACAACCGCCACCGCATCCAGCTGCAGCTTCACCTTGTCGATCATCTTGGCGGTGACGTCCCGGTGCTGCCGCAGGTGCTCCAGCGCGAAGTCGATCGACTCGCGGTCGGCGCCGCCGGCGAAGCCGGCCTCGATGAGCCGCTCCTCCTCGGCCGCCGCCTGGGCCTCGAGCTTGGCGTGGGCCGCCTCCTTGCGCCGGTCGAGCTCGACCTCGGCCTCGCGTTCGGCGGCGGCGCGCGCCGCCTCGAGCAGGGCCGGCGGCACCGGGCCGACCTTGGCGTCCTCGACGCCGTCGATCTCCTCCTCGACGCGCTGGGCGCCGCCGACCACCTGGCGCGCCGTCTCCAGGTCGGCGAGCACGGCGATGGGCGAACCATCCAGGTAGCGGGAGGCCTGGCGCGAGCCGACGCGCGCGCCGGCGTGGGTGTCGGCGGCCGAGGCCCACTGCAGGTCGAAGCGGGCGTGGAGGCCGCCCCGGCGCGGCGCCCAGGGGCGGCGGAAGGCGGCGGCGCGGCCGGCGTCGCCGTCGCGGACGATGCCGACGAGCGCCTCGACCAGCCGGTGGCCGGTGGCGAACCAGTGGAGCTCGTCGCGGGCCACCGCCGTCTCGCGCCAGAAGGAGCCGAGGTAGGTCTCCGGCTCCTCCGGCATGGTCATGCCCGGCAGGGCCTCGATGCGCAGGCCGGCGCCGATGGTGAAGGCCACCTCGAACGGGTGGACGTTCTGGTCGGTGTCGACCTCCATGCCGATGCGGTGGCCGACGTCGGTGCCGAGGTCCTCGAGCTCCTCCTCGAGCCAGCGCGAGAGCGTGACGAGCGCCTCGCGCAGCGCCTCCATGCCGGCCTCGGTCGGCACGCCGCCGAGCGCGGCGATCCCCTCCGGCGGCTCCTCGCCCAGGCGGGCGAAGGCGTTCGTGACGAGCGCCGCCAGCTCCGGCAGCGCCGCCGAGCGGATGTCGAGGAGCGGGTCGCCGTCGTGCTGCGCCTTGCGGCCGGCGGCGACGCGGGCGGCGAGCTTCTCCTTGAACTCGGCGCGGGTCTTCTCGGTGCGCTTGCGGCGCAGCGTCTCCAGCTCCTCCGGGAGCGAGGCGAGCACCGCGTCGAGGCCGCCCACCGGCTCCTCGAAGATGCCGATCTCCTGCTGGTAGAGGTCGGCCAGCCAGGCCTCGTCGCCCGCCTCGACCACCAGGTGGATCTCCACGGGCCGCGTCTGGCCGAGCCGGTCGAGCCGGCCGATGCGCTGCTCCAGGACGAGCGGGGAGTCGGGCAGGTCGGCGCAGACCAGGTGGCAGGCGAACTGGAAGTTGCGCCCCTCGCCGCCCGACTCGCCGGAGAGGAGGACCATCGGCCCCTCCGGATCGCGGAAGCGGGCCACCAGCCGGTCGCGCGCCTCGAGCGAGGCGGCGTCGTCGTAGAGGAGCGCCTCGAAGCCGGCGCCGCCGATGCCCGCCTGCAGCTCGCGCAGCGCCTCGACGTCGCCGCCGAAGACCAGCACCTTCTCGCGCTGGCGGGCGAGGCCGGCGCAGAGGTCGACGAGGGCGCGGGCCTTCTCGCCCTCCCCCACGTCCTGGCGCCGCAGCGCGCGGGCGGTGAAGGCGCCCACCTTGACGCGCCGGTTGCGGATGAGCCGGGCCGAGAGGGAGTAGCGGTCGGCCAGGTGCGCCAGCAGCCGGTCGCGCTCGCCGTCCTCCTCGGGCAACGTGGCGAGCGAGGCGAAGAGGTCGTCGTCGGGCGAGAGCTCGACGAGCCGCTTCGCCGCCGCCGCCACCGGGCCGCCGGCGAGCAGGTCGCGGGCCACCGCCGCGTAGGCCTCGTGCTGCTCCAGGCGGGTGAGGAAGCCCTCCTCGCTGGTGGTCGGCACCGGCTCGACGAGGGCGAGGAGCCGGTAGTACTCGCGCGGATCGAGGCGCACCGGCGTGGCGGTGAGGAGGAGCGCGCCGTAGGAGGCGCGGCAGAGCGGGGCCACGACCGCGTGGAGCGCGTCGTCGGCCAGGTGGTGCGCCTCGTCGACGACGACCAGGTCGAGCGGCAGGTCGGCGGCCGCGTCGGCCAGCTCCTCGTCGGCGCGCAGCGTCTCGAAGGAGACGATGGCGTGGGGCGAGCGGGCCAGCGCCGCCTCGGCGCCGCCCAGCGCCTCGATGCGGTCCGGCGTGAGGAGCGTGAAGAGGGCGTTGAACTTGTGGAAGAGCTCGGCCAGCCATTGGAAGGCCAGGTGCTCCGGGACGACCACGAGGACGCGCTCGGCGAGGCCGAGCTGGCGCAGCCCCGCGAAGACCAGGCCCGCCTCGACCGTCTTGCCCAGGCCCACCTCGTCGGCGAGGACGAAGCGCGGCATCCGGTCGGAGAGGATGCGGCCGGCGGCGCCCACCTGGTGCGGCAGGACGTGGACGCGGGAGGAGAGGAGCGCGCCCAGGCCGTCGGCGCGGCGCAGCGCCTCGAGGCGCAGGACGCGGCCGCGGAGGGCGAAGGCCGAGGCCGGGCCCGGCTGGCCCGAGGCGAGCGCGTCGAGCGGGCCGCCCGCGGCCGACTCGAGCGGCGTGTCGGCCGGGACCTCGAGCAGGGCCGGATCGCGCCCCGAGACGACCGTGACGCCCTCCCGCCCCGCGAAGCGGACCGCCAGGCGGCGGCCGTCGTCGGCCACCTCCACGATGATGCCCACGCCCCAGGCGCGCTGCGCCCGGTGCACCAGCTTCTGACCCTTCTTCCAAGCCATGCGGGCGGCTACGTAGCACCGGAGTCCCCAAGAAGCCACCCCAGCAACCCCGAACCCGAACCCGAACGCGAACCCGTGACCGTCTGCGTGGCCCTTGGCCCGTGCCCGTGCAGTTCCGTGCCCCGATGCTGACCCCCGCCAGGACCCCCGCCGGAACCCCTCGTAACCCCGCCCGTTCCAAGCGCCGACGCGTGTTGACACCACGGGCAGGTCAGGCTAGAAACCACGCCGCTTTCGCCTTGGGCGGATAGCTCAGGGGTAGAGCGTCGCCCTTACAAGGCGAGGGTCGCAGGTTCGAAGCCTGCTCCGCCCAACCCAGAACTGGGGTGTTAGTTAAGTCGGTTATAACGCCGGCCTGTCACGCCGGAGGCCAGGGGTTCGAGTCCCCTACACCCCGCCAGTAAAGAGGCCGGGACTTCACGGGAAACCGATGGGGTCCCGGCTTCAGTCATTTTGAGGCCCAGGAACAGGGTCACCCTACCCAAGCCCGCGGAAGCCACTGCAACTCTACGTCAGACTGCACCGGAGGCCCCCTGATGACCCGGCAATTCAATCCCGAAGTCATCTCCCGGATCCGCAAGGAGAGGCACCTACTGAAGCTTACCGAGGACGACTTTCGCGACCAGGTTGTTCGCCCGGTTCTCCTGAGGCAGGGCCTCCGCGATGGACGCGACCTGTGCGGGCCAGAAGAGGAGGGCAAAGACGCTCTCTTCATCGAACGTAACGCGCTCGGG
>DASTGK010000247.1:0-5128 GCA_035719085.1 Anaeromyxobacteraceae bacterium | reverse complement strand
GGTGCCGGGCGCCTGCTTCGGCGCCATCACCCTCCACGAGGGCGAGGGGCCGGCGGCCCACCGGGTGGTCCGCACCTGGGCGGCCGAGGGCTGGAAGGGGGCCGTGCCGCCCGAGGGGCTGGCCTTCGCCGGCGACGGCGGCAGCCTGGTGGGCTCGGCGGTGCGGCTGGAGGCGAGCCTGCCCGGCCGGGACCTCGACCCGCAGAAGGCGGTCCTCTTCGACGCCGCCTACCGGGTGCGGGCGCTGGCCTCCCTCAAGGTCATCCCGCTGCGCGCCGAGCCGCTCAAGGCCGGCGACGCGGCGGTGCTGGGCACCCTGGTCATCGGCTCCGGCGAGCCCGGGGTCTTCGACCAGGAGCGCATGCGCCAGCTCGAGCTGGTGGCCCTGCAGGCCGGCGAGGCGGTGCAGCGGGCCCGGCTCTTCGACGCCACCGAGCGGCTCGCCACCACCGACGGCCTGACCGGCCTCACCAACCACCGCACCTTCCAGGGGCGGCTCGACGAGCACCTCCAGGCGGCCCAGCGCTACGGGCGCAAGGTGTCGCTCATCCTCTGCGACATCGACCACTTCAAGTCGGTCAACGACACCTACGGCCACCCGGTGGGCGATCAGGTGCTCAAGGGGGTGGCCAGGATCCTGGCCAAGGAGGCGCGCACCACCGACGTGGTGGCGCGCTACGGCGGCGAGGAGTTCGCCGTGGTCATGCCGGAGACCGACACCGGGGGCGCCCTGGTCATCGCCGAGCGCATCCGCGAGCGCATCGGCAAGCTGGTCACCGAGACCGACCAGGGGCCGCTCAAGATCACCATGTCGCTGGGCGTGGCCACCTTCCCGGTGGACGCCGCCGCCAAGGCGGAGCTGGTGGAGCGGGCCGACGGCTGCCTCTACCACGCCAAGCGCCACGGCCGGAACCAGAGCGTGGCCGCCGCCAGCCTGGAGAAGCCGCGCCGGGCCACCGCCTGAGGGCGGCGCCCACCCGCGCCCACCACCGCCGCGCCCCCACCTTCGGTGGCCCCGCGGCGGCGCCGCCTGCTACACTTTCCCGGTGCCGCCCTGAAGGCGGCGCCAGGGGGCGCCCGAGCGTGAAGAAGAACTTCGTGCTCGACACCAACGTCCTGCTGCACGACCCGCGCAGCCTCTTCGGGTTCGACGACAACGACGTGGTGGTGCCCATCCACGTCATCGAGGAGATCGACAACTTCAAGCGCGACCTCTCGTCCCTGGGGCGGAACGCCCGTCAGGTGTCGCGCACGCTCGACGAGTACCGGCTGGCCGGGAAGCTCAAGGAGGGCGTCTCCATCGGCCCGGGCAAGGGGACCATCCGCGTCCTGGCCGCGCCGCGCCGGCTCCCGCCCGAGGTGGGCGAGGGCCACGTCATGGACGACAAGATCCTGGCGGTGGCGCTCGACCTCCTCGAGAAGGAGAAGGAGAAGCCCTGCGTCTTCGTCACCAAGGACACCAACCTGCGCATCCGCGCCGACGCCCTCGGGCTGCACGCCGAGGACTACGACGTGGAGGGCGTGGAGCTCGACGAGCTCTGGAGCGGGGTGGCCGAGATCGACGTCGACCCCGAGGTGGTCAACGAGTTCTACGCGGCGGGCGCGGTGGCCTGCCCGGCCGGGGTGGAGCAGCCGCCCCCCAACGCCTTCGTGGTGCTGCGCGACCGCACCAACCCGCAGCACAGCGCGGTGGGCAAGTACTCGGCGGCCCGCGGCGCCTTCGTGCAGCTCATCAAGACGCCCAAGGAGGGCGTCTGGGGCATCCGGCCGCGCAACAAGGAGCAGTCCTTCGCGCTCGACGTGCTCCTCAACGACGAGATCCGGCTGGTCACCATCGTCGGCAAGGCCGGCACCGGCAAGACCCTCCTCGCCATCGCCGCCGGCCTGCAGAAGACGATGGAGGACGCCGTCTACCAGAAGCTGCTCGTGTCCCGCCCCATCTTCCCGCTCGGGCGCGACATCGGCTACCTGCCCGGCTCGGTCGAGGAGAAGCTCAACCCCTGGATGCAGCCGATCTTCGACAACGTCGAGTACCTCATGAACCTGTCGCGCTCGGAGAAGAAGGCCGGGCGCGGCTGGCACGAGCTGATGGACCTCGGCATCCTCGAGATCGAGCCGCTCACCTACATCCGCGGCCGCTCCATCCCGAACCAGTACATGATCGTCGACGAGGCCCAGAACCTCACGCCGCACGAGGTGAAGACGATCATCACGCGCGTCGGCGACGGCACCAAGATCGTCCTCACCGGCGACCCCTACCAGATCGACAACCCCTACGTGGACCAGACCAACAACGGCCTCGTCCACGTGGTGAACCACTTCCGCAACGAGCGGCTGGCCGGCCACATCACCATGTCGAAGGGCGAGCGCTCGCCGCTGGCGGAGCTGGCGGCCAACATCCTGTAGCGGGCGGGGCATGGCCGCGAAGCTGCGCGTCGGCGTCTCGGCCTGCCTCCTCGGGCAGGAGGTGCGCTGGGACGGCCGGCACAAGCGCGACGCGGCGCTCCTCGGGGCGCTCGGCCCGCTCGTCGAGTGGGTGCCGGTCTGCCCCGAGGTGGAGCTCGGGCTCGGCGTGCCGCGCGAGCCGATCCGGCTGACCGGGCTCCCGGCGGCGCCTCGCCTCGTCGGCGACCGCTCCCTCGCCGACCACACCGAGGCGATGGCGGCCTACGCCCGGCGGCGCGCGGCGGAGCTCTCCGCGCTCCAGCTTGACGGCTACGTGACGAAGCGGGGCTCTCCCTCCTGCGGCCTCGCAGGCGTCCCCGTCCACCCGGCGCCGGGCGCGGCGGGCGAGGCGCGGCCGGAGGGCGTCGGCGCCTTCGTGCGCGCGCTCCGGGAGGCGCTCCCGGGGCTGCCCATCGAGGAGGAGGAGGCGCTCCACGACCCGGCGCGGCGCGCCGAGTTCGTGGAGCGGCTGAGCCAGCGGGCCGGACGCGGGCGGTGACCGCCGGTTGATGCTCGGCGTCTGCGGAGCAGCGTGGTAGTGCTCCACTCTACGTCAATGGAACGCAACCTCTCAGGGCATTCTGGCGCAGCCGTTGCGCTTCTGCCTGCGGCAGCAAGGGTGCCATGACCTACTTCGTGTTCTTCGCGCTGTTGGCCTTCACGACTGCGGGCTCGAGCGTCATCAAGTACGTGGCCGTTCGACGAGTCGCCCGTCGCAGGGGGCTGGCCTGGGTAGAGGCAGCCCTGGCGCGCGACTGGGAGTCGGAGCGCCTCCTCGGCATGAAAGCCTCCGGCCTATGGGCGGGTTGGCTGATCGCCGGCCTGCTCTTGTTCGTCGCGACGTTCGTCGCCTGGGTGGCGATGTGACCAGCCGTGCTGACGACCGAGCGATCGGAAGTCGGTGGACGGGCTGGTGCTGCTGCTCTCGCGCGGCGCCAGGGCCACAGGGCCGGCGTCCCGTCTCTGCGGACGGAGTGGGCTGCCGCCGGAGCGAGCCGGCCAGCGCCCGGCCTACGCCGCCGCGGTGCCGAAGTCGACGATCTCGACCGGGCTCGCGGCCATGCCGAAGGTGACCTCGTCGCGCCAGCCCTCGGCGTCGCCGCCCACCTGCAGCGGCATGGGGCGTTCGAACTGGAGCGCCACGCGCTCGGCGTGGAAGTCGAGCAGCCCCTGGTGGGCGAAGGAGCCGTCCCAGATCCGGTGCAGGTTGAGGAGCACGGTCGGCACGGCGATCTCGGTGGCGACGCGCAGCTGCATCATGCCGCGCGCCTGGCCGGCCCACGGGAAGGCCTTGAGGCCGAGGCCGTAGTAGGGGACGGTGCTCGCCGCCGCCATCATGCAGGGGCCGGCGTAGAGCAGCTCGCCGTGCGCGATGGCGGGGCCGACGCGCCGCCCCTGGGCGTCGAGCCGCCAGGCCGGGCGGCCGGCGTTGACGATCTCGCAGTAGCTGGCGCGCCGCTCGAGGAGGGCGCGCGGCGCCGAGCGGAGCGCGGCGGCCAGGCCGTAGCCGGTGGCGCCGAGGCCGAGCCCGCGCAGCGGCGTGCCGGCCAGCCGGTCCTTGAGCCAGGCGTAGTCGTTCACCACCGCGGCGTCGATGCCGACGCCGGCGAAGGGGGTGCGGCGCCCGTCGCAGGTGACGAGATCGAGGCGGCGCGAGCCGGGGACCTCGCCGGCCACGAAGCGGGAGAGGTCCTCGACGTGGCGGCGCGGCGTGGCGCCGACCATCTCGGCCACGGCGTTGCCGGTGCCGAGCGCCAAGACGCCGAAGCGGGGCGGCCGGACGCGGCGCCGCTCGCCCGCCTCAAGGATCCGGTTGACCCAGGAGACGAAGGTGCCGTCGCCGCCGCCGGTGAAGACGGTCCTGTAGCGGCGCGCCACGACGCGGTCGGCGATCTCGGCCGCCTCCTCGTGGCTGCGGGAGAAGTACAGGTCCTCGGCCGGCACGACCAAGGAGAGGGACCGGCGCACGGCGTCGTTCACCGACTTGGCCCGCGCGTTGAGGAGCACGGCCACGTTCGGCAGCTCGGGCGCAGGGTGAGCGAGCGCCGCGAGGTCGAAGGGGTGGGCCGAGTCGATCAGTCGAAGCATGGAGGTCCCGGGCAGGCTGTGACAGTGCCGTCGCGGGGGATGAGCAAGTGCGGTGCCACGCCGCGTCACGAGAAAAGTGACGGAATGGCGACATGTTGGGACGCCGACATCCACCGACGCCACGCGTCCGAGGCGTGAAGCCGGGGTGTCAGGCGCGAAGCGCGCTACGCACCAGGAGCCCTCCCGGAAAAGGTGGATCGGCCGGTTTGACAGGTCGCGTCGGGTACTTAGGTTCGCCCCAGACCTAGGAGGGTCAAGCGAACATGGGCAAGATCATCGGCATCGACCTCGGGACCACGAACTCGGTGGTGGCCGTGATGGACGGCAAGGACCCGGTCGTCATCGCCAACGAGGAGGGCTCGCGCATCACGCCGTCGGTGGTGGGCTACGCCAAGGACGGGGAGCGGCTCGTCGGCCACGTGGCCAAGCGCCAGGCCATCACCAACCCCGAGAAGACCATCTACAGCATCAAGCGCTTCATGGGCCGGCGCTTCGGCGAGGTGGGCGAGGAGACGAAGCGCGTCCCCTACAAGGTGGTCGAGGGGCCGAACGGCGACGCCCGCATCGAGATCGACGGCAAGCAGTACAGCCCGCC
>DASTGK010000246.1:0-10423 GCA_035719085.1 Anaeromyxobacteraceae bacterium | reverse complement strand
GCCGGGGCGGCGGCGAGCGCGGCGGCCAGCAGGGCGGCGATCACGCGAGCCTTCGGGGAGAGCGGGACATGGAGGGGCGCGATTCTAGTGCAGGAGCGGCGTCGCGATCCCGCCCGCACGGCGCTAGGATCCGTGGCGTGTCGAAGGCCTTCACGAGCGAGGAGACGCCGGAGGCGGGGCCGGTGGTCCGCGCGCCGCCGCGGCTCGCGCCGGGCGAGGTCCGCTACGTGACGCCCGAGGGCCAGGCGGCCCTGCGCGAGGCGCTCGCCGGGGCGCGCGCCGAGCGGGCTGGGGCGGCGGCGCTGCCGGAGCCGGCCCGGGCGGCGCGGCTCGCCGACCTCGACGCGCGCGCCGCGCTCCTCGAGGCGACGCTCGCCACGCTCACCGTGCTCGGCCCCGAGGCGACGCCGGCCGGGCAGGTCGGCTTCGGCAGCTGGGTGACGGTGGAGGACGACGACGGGGGACGGACCACCTGGCGGCTCGTCGGGCCGGACGAGGTCGACCCGCGCCGCGGCCTCATCAGCGTCCACTCGCCGGTGGCCCGCGCGCTGCTCGGCCGGCGCGCCGGCGACGAGGTGGAGGTGGCGCGCCCCGGCGGCGAGCGCCACCTGGCCATCGCGGCGGTGGAGCGGGAGCGAAGTGGGTGAAGAGGCTCTGCCGTGCGGCACCGCGACGCAGCGGCTCGCGTCCGGCTGCCGCGCCCGAGCCCTTCGCGCTAGGTTGTGCCCATGTCGAACGGCTCCAACGGCTCCCTCGGCCGCTTCGCCTGGCTCTCCATCGCGGCGGCGGTCACCACCATCGCGCTCAAGATGGCCGCCTGGTGGCTGACCGGCTCGGTCGGCCTCCTCTCCGACGCCATGGAGTCGCTCGTCAACCTGGTGGCCGCGGTGATGACGCTCCTCATGCTGACGGTCGCCGCCCGCCCGCCGGACGAGGATCACGCCTGGGGCCACTCCAAGGCCGAGTACTTCGCGAGCGGCGCCGAGGGGGCGCTCATCCTGCTCGCCGCCAGCGGCATCGGCTGGGCCGCCGTGCAGCGCCTCCTCTCGCCGCAGCCCATCGAGCAGGCCGGCCTGGGCGTCGCCGTCTCCACCGCCGCCTCGCTCGTCAACCTGGGCGTCTCGCGCGTGCTGGCCGCCGCCGGGCGGCGCCACCACTCGATCGCGCTCGAGGCCGACGCGCGCCACCTCATGACCGACGTCTGGACGTCGGCCGGCGTGCTCGCGGCCATCGGCCTGGTGGCCCTCACCGGCTGGAACGTCCTCGACCCGCTCATCGCCATCGCGGTGGCGCTCCAGATCGTCTGGACCGGCGTCCACCTGATGCGCCGCTCGGCCACCGGGCTCCTCGACGTGGCGCTGGTGCCGGAGGAGCAGGCGGCGCTCAAGGCCATCCTGGCGCGCCACGAGGGGCCGGACCTCAAGTTCCACGCCGTCCGGACGCGCCAGGCGGCGGCGCGCCGCTTCATCTCGCTCCACGTCCTCGTGCCGGGCGCCTGGACCGTCCGCCGCGGCCACGACCTGCTCGAGCAGATCGAGCAGGAGATCCGGGACGCCATCCCGAACGCCCACGTCATGACGCACCTCGAGGCGCTGGAGGACCCGGCTGCCTGGGAGGACGAGGGGCTCGACCGGGCCGAGGCGCCGCCGCGCGGGGCCGCCTAGAATGACCCGAGGGTCCCGGGCGTCGAGAGATCGAGCCGCCCAGGAGGAGCCCGCGATGCCGACGCCGGCCCAGCCGCCGCACCCCCACCCCGTTCACCGGGGCCGGGCGCGCGCCCTGGCCGCAGCCCTGCTGGCCCTCACCGCGCCGCCCGCCGCCGCCGACTCGATCCGCTGCGACGGCGGGATCGTCCAGGTGGGCGACTCCAAGCTCGACCTGCTCGGCAAGTGCGGCGCCCCCACCCTGCGCGAGGCGCGCGAGGACGAGCGGAGCTTCACGCGGCTCGACCCAGCCCAGCGGATCGTCTCGGGGCGCAGCGTGGCCCAGGTGATCGAGCGCTGGACCTACAACTTCGGCCCCAGCCAGTTCGTCGTGTACGTGACGCTCGAGGCGGGCCGGGTGACGGCGGTCGAGCGGGGCAGCTACGGGTACGACCTGGGCGGCCGGGGCCCGCCGGCGCCGGCCATCCCGCGGGCCCGCTGCGATCACCTCGCCTTCCACGAGGGGGACCGGACCTTCGACGTGCTGGTCCGCTGCGGCGAGCCGGCGCTGCGCGAGGTGAAGCTGGTCACCCGCGCCGCCGCCCTGCCGGGCGGCGCCAAGGGAGCGCAGGCGGTCGCCACCCGCACCGTCGAGGTGGAGGTCTGGACCTACGACTTCGGCCCGCAGGTGCTGGTCCGGCGGCTCGAGTTCGAGGAGGGGGTGCTGGTCGCGATCGAGACTGGCAGCCACGGCTACTCCCGCTGACGCTGGAGGTTGCCACCTCGCCGGGGCTGGGCTACACGGGCCGCATGGCCGATCCGCTCCGCAACGCCAACTTCCTCACCGAGATCATCGACGCCGACCAGGCCGCCGGCCGGAACGGCGGCCAGGTGGTGACGCGCTTCCCTCCGGAGCCGAACGGCTACCTGCACCTCGGCCACGCCAAGTCGATCCTGCTCAACTTCGGCCTGGCCGCCCGCTACGCCGGCCGCGCGCACCTGCGCTTCGACGACACCAACCCGGTGACCGAGGAGACGGAGTACGTCGAGGGGATCCAGGCCGACGTCCGCTGGCTGGCGGGCGACTGGGCCGGCCTCTACTACGCCTCCGACGTCTTCGACCGGATGTACGAGTGCGCCGAGCGGCTGGTGCGCGAGGGCAAGGCCTACGTCGACACGCAGCCGCAGGAGGCGATCCGCGAGCAGCGCGGCGACTTCAACACGCCCGGCGTGGAGAGCCCCTGGCGCGACCGGCCCGCGGCCGAGAGCCTCGACCTGCTGCGCCGCATGAAGGCGGGCGCGCTGCCCGACGGCGCCGCCGTGCTCCGGGCGCGCATCGACATGCGCCACCCGAACGTGCTCATGCGCGATCCGCTGCTCTACCGGATCCGCCACGCGCACCACCACCGGACCGGCGACGCCTGGTGCATCTACCCGATGTACGACTTCGCCCACCCGCTCGAGGACGCCTTCGAGGGGGTGACCCACTCCATCTGCACGCTCGAGTTCGAGTCGAACCGCGAGCTCTACGACTGGGTGCTCGACAACCTCGGCCCCTGGAACCCGCGGCCGCACCAGTACGAGTTCGCCCGGCTGGCGGTCGGCTACACCGTCCTCTCGAAGCGCAAGCTGCTGCAGCTCGTCACCGAGGGGCACGTCTCGGGCTGGGACGACCCGCGCATGCCGACGCTCGCCGGCCTGCGCCGCCGCGGCGTCACGCCGGAGGCGCTGCGCGACTTCGCCGAGCTCATCGGCGTCGCCAAGAACAACAGCGTCGTCGACATCGGCAAGCTGGAGTTCGCCGTCCGCAGCGACCTGGAGCGGCGCTCGCCGCGCGCCATGGCGGTGCTCGACCCGCTGCCGGTGACCGTCACCACCTGGCCCGAGGGGACGGTCGAGGAGCTCGACGTCCCCTGGTGGCCCGGCGAGCCGGAGCGCGGCGGCCGCAAGGTGCCGTTCGGCCGCGACCTCGTCGTCGAGCGGGAGGACTTCGCGCTCGACCCGCCGGCCGACTGGAAGCGGCTGGCGCCGGGGCGCGAGGTGCGGCTCGCCGGCGGCTGGGTGATCCGCTGCGACGAGGTGCTGCGCGGCCCGAACGGCGAGGTGGCCGGCCTGAAGGTGAGCCACGACCCCGCCTCGCTCGTCCCGTCGCCCGCCGACCGGAAGCGCGTCGGCGGCACGCTCCACTGGGTCCACGCCGGCCGCTCGGTGGCGGCGCCGGTGCGGCTCTACGACCGGCTCTTCACCGTGGAGCTGCCGGACGCGGCCGGCAACTTCCTCGAGGTGCTCAACCCGGCCTCGCTCGTGGTGCCGCCCGCGGCCCGCGTCGAGCCGGCCCTCGCCGCGGCGCAGCCGGGGGACCGCTTCCAGTTCCTGCGGCTCGGCTACTTCTTCGCCGATCCGGTCGACTCGAGGCCGGGCGCGCCGATCTTCAACCGGACCATCACGCTCAAGGACACCTGGGCCCGCGCCGCCGCCGAGCCGAAGCCGGCCGCGCGCCCTCGCGACGCGAAGCCCGCGCCCCGCGCCGAGGCGCCGAAGAGGGGGCGCTCCGACGCCCGGGCCGAGCGGCGCGCCGCCACGCCGGCGCTGGCCGAGCGGTACGCCCGCTACCAGGCCGCGCTCGGCCTCGCCGAGGAGCAGGCCGACCTGCTCACCGGCGACCCGGCGGTGGCCGACTACTTCGACGCCGCGGCGGCGGCCCACCCGGGCGCCGCCTCGGTGGCCCGCTGGCTCCTGAACGACCTCGCCGGCCTGGCCGGCGACCGGCCGCTCGGCGCCCTCCCCCTGTCCGGCGCCGCCTTCGGCGCCTTCGTGGCGCTCGTCGACGCCGGCCGGCTCACCCCGGCCGCCGGCAAGGCGCTCCTCGCCGACCTCGTGGCCACGGGTGGCGACCCAGCCGCCCGGATGAAGGCGCTCGGCCTCGAGAAGGTGGAGGACGCCGGCGCCATCGACGCCGCCGTCGAGCGGGCCCTCGCCGCGACCGCCGCCGAGGTGGCCCGCTACCGGGCGGGCGAGAAGAAGCTCTTCGGCGTCATCCTGGGCGCCGCCATGCGCGAGGCGAAGGGGGCCGACGCGGCCGCGGTGCGCGCCCGGCTGCAGGCCCGGCTCGGCTGACGGGCGGCGGGGGCGGTATACTCCGGGGCTCCCCCGAGCCCTGGAGCCCGCCCCCAGATGCAGCAGACCGAGAACCTGAACGTCGCGGCGTTCGACGAGATGCCCTCGCCGGACGAGGTGCACGCCCGCGTCCCCCTGACCGAGAAGGCCGCCGAGACGGTGCTGGCCGGCCGCCGCGCCGTCGAGGCGATCCTCGACGGCCGCGACCGCCGCCTCTTCGTGGTGGTGGGCCCCTGCTCCATCCACGACACCGTGGCCGGCCTCGACTACGCCCGCCGGCTGAAGGGGCTGGCGGCCGAGGTGGCCGAGACGCTGGTGCTCGTCATGCGCGTCTACTTCGAGAAGCCGCGCACCTCGGTCGGGTGGAAGGGCTTCATCAACGACCCGTACATGGACGACTCGTTCCGCGTCGACGAGGGGATGGAGAGGGCGCGCCGCTTCCTGCTCGAGGTGAACGAGCTGGGCGTGCCGGCCGGCACCGAGGCGCTCGACCCGACCTCGCCGCAGTACTACATGGACCTCGTCACCTGGACGGCCATCGGCGCCCGCACCTCGGAGTCGCAGACCCACCGCGAGATGTCATCGGGCCTCTCCACGCCGGTCGGCTTCAAGAACGGCACCGACGGCGACGTGGACGCCGCCATCAACGCCATCGTCTCGGCCGGGCGGCCGCACGCCTTCCTCGGCATCAACGGCCAGGGGCGCTCCTCCATCATCCGCACCCGCGGCAACCGCTACGGCCACGTGGTGCTGCGCGGCGGCGGCGGCCGGCCCAACTACGACACGGTCTCCATCTCGCTCACCGAGCAGGCGCTGCAGAAGGCCAAGCTGCCGCTCAACGTGGTGGTCGACTGCTCCCACGCCAACTCGTGGAAGAAGCCGGAGATGCAGCCGCTGGTGATGCGCGACGTGATCCACCAGATCCGCGAGGGGAACCGCTCGGTGGTGGGGCTCATGATCGAGAGCTTCATCGAGCCGGGGAGCCAGCCCATCCCGGAGGACCTCTCGAAGCTGAAGTACGGCTGCTCGGTGACCGACGGGTGCGTGGGGTGGGACACGACGGTGGAGATGATCCGCGCCGCCCACCGCGAGCTGCAGCCGGTGCTGTCGGGGAGGAAGCGGCCCTGAGGCCGCGACCTGTCGATCCAGCCGAACCCGAACCCGCACGCGTGCGCCGTCTCCGTGAGCCCGTGCCCCCGTGACCCCGTGCCCGTGAGCCGGGTCGGTATTAGGGTCGGGCACGGAAAGGCCGGGCCCACGGACACACACGGCCACGGCCTCGGGTTCGGGTTCGGGTTCGGGTTCGGAGAAGCTTACGCCGCGCGCACCACCACGCCGGACGCGGTCTCGGCGTAGACGTACTCCGGGTGGAACTTCTCGGCGGTGCGCAGCGCCCACTCGCGGTCGAAGAGGACGACGGCCCGGTCGCGGACGTCGAGCACCACCATCCCCTCGACCGCGTCGTGGAGCGCGCCCAGGTCGAGCGGGGCGCCGTCGGCGCGGCGGACCCAGCGGGCCAGCTGCCAGGGGACCGCCTCCACCCGGACCTCGACGCCGTACTCCGACTCGAGCCGGTACTTCACCACCTCGAACTGGAGCTGGCCGAGCGCGCCGAGCACCAGGTCGCCGGTGCGGCCGGCGGGCGGCCGGTAGAGCTGCACCGTGCCCTCCTGGGCCAGCTGCTCGATCCCCTTGGCGAACTGCTTGCGCTTCAGCGGGTCGACGAGCGCCAGCCGGCGGAAGTGCTCCGGCGCGAAGCTCGGGATCCCCTCGAAGGCGAAGTCGGACCCGCCCGTCAGCGTGTCGCCGATCTCGAAGGTGCCGGCGTCGTGCAGGCCGACCACGTCGCCGGCGAAGGACTCCTCCACGGTGGCGCGGTCGCGCGCGAGGAACTGGGTCGGGTTGGCGAGCCGCACCTCGCGCCCGCTGCGCACGTGGTGGACCTTCATCCCCTTCACCAGCTTGCCCGAGCAGATGCGCAGGAAGGCCACGCGGTCGCGGTGGGCCTTGTCCATGTTCGCCTGGATCTTGAAGACGAAGCCGCTGAACTCCTCGCGCGCCGGCTCCACCGGCCCCTGGTCGGAGGGGCGGGCCCGCGGCGGCGGCATCAGCTCGACGAAGGTCTCGAGGAAGGCCTCCAGGCCGAAGTTGTTCACGGCGCTGCCGAAGAACATGGGCGAGAGCTGCCCCGCCTCGAACTTCTCCCGGTCGAAGCCGTCGCCGGCCAGCTCCAGGAGCTCGGCGTCGTGGCGCAGCTGGTCGTACCCCCGCTCGTCGAGCGCCTCGCGCACCACCGGGTCGTCGATGCCGGTCACCTCGACGGCCGGCCGCTCGGCGCCGGCGGTGGAGGAGGAGTTGGCGTGGTCCGGGTCGAAGAGGTAGACGCGCTTCCGCTCGCGGTGCCAGACGCCGCGGAAGGTGCCGGCGCGGAAGATGGGCCAGGTGACCGGGTAGACGCCGATGCCGAGCACGCTCTCCACCTCGCCGATGAGCTCGAAGGCGTCGCGCCCGGGCCGGTCGAGCTTGTTGACGAAGCTGAAGATGGGGATGGAGCGCTGGCGGCAGACGCGGAAGAGCTTCTTGGTCTGGGCCTCGACGCCCTTGGCGCAGTCGAGCAGCATGACCGCGCCGTCCACCGCGTGGAGCGTCCGGTAGGTGTCCTCGGAGAAGTCGGCGTGGCCGGGCGTGTCGAGCAGGTTGAGCTGCATGCCGCGGTACGGGAAGGCCAGCACCGAGGTGGTGATGGAGATGCCGCGCTCGCGCTCCATCTCCATCCAGTCGGAGACGGCGCTGGCGCGGCCGCGCTTGGCCTTGACGGCGCCGGCCAGCTGGATGACGCCGCCGTAGAGCAGCAGCTTCTCGGTGAGCGTGGTCTTGCCGGCGTCCGGGTGCGAGATGATCGCGAAGGTGCGGCGCCGGCCGATCTCGTGGGCGAGGCTCATGAAGGGCGCGTCCATACCACGAAAAAGGCGCAGGACGGGCGGGCCTCCCGCCAGCGGGGTGGCGGGCCGGCCCGGCTTCGGCTACTTCATCGGCGCATGACCCCGAAGCAGCGCGCCGCCCACGGCCAGGCGCTCCAGGCGCTGCGGGCGAGCCTGGTCGCCGCCGGCCCCGCCCGCATCGAGCCGAACCGCACCGACCCGGCCACCACCGGCGTCTCCGACGAGGACGCCCAGGCGCTCTCCGAGATGCTCCAGGTGCTCGCCTCGCAGCGCAACCGCGGCCAGGCCGACCTGCTCGCCCGCATCGACAAGGCGCTGCGCAAGCTCGCCGCCAGCCCGGACGACTACGGGCTGTGCGAGGCCTGCGAGGAGGAGATCGCGCCGAAGCGGCTCGCCCTCATGCCCTACGCCGCCCTCTGCCCCGAGTGCCAGGCGCGCACCGAGCCGAAGCTGGGCGCCGGCCGCAAGAAGCTCACCGACTTCCGCTAGCCGCCCAGGAGCCCCGCCATGCGCATCCTCCACACCATGCTCCGCGTCGGCGACCTGGAGCGCAGCCTCGCCTTCTACACCGGCGTCCTCGGCATGCGGCTGCTGCGTCGCCAGGACTACCCGGACGGAAAGTTCACGCTGGCCTTCGTCGGCTTCTCCCCGGAGTCGGAGGGGGCGGCCATCGAGCTGACGCACAACTGGGAGACGCCGTCCTACGACCTCGGCACCGGCTTCGGCCACGTGGCCGTCGAGGTGCCGGACGCCTACGCCGCCTGCGCCGAGATCAAGCGGCGCGGCGGCGTGGTGACGCGCGAGGCCGGCCCGATGAAGCACGGCACCACCGTCATCGCCTTCGTGCAGGACCCGGACGGCTACAAGGTGGAGCTGATCCAGAGGTCGACCTAGGACGTGGCCCGCAGGCACGGCGAGGAAGGCTGGGAGCGGGCGCTCGCGGAGCAGCTCGCCGCCGGCGTGCCGGTCCCCGACGCCCGGTTCGACCGGCTCTTCGAGGAGTCGCTGCGGCTGCGGGCGGGCCTCCACTTCACGCCGGTGGCGGTGGCGGCGCGCGCCGCCGCCTGGCTCACCGAGGGGGGCGCCACCGAGGTGGCCGACCTCGGGGCCGGCGCCGGCAAGCTCTGCCTCGTCGGCGCCGCCACCACCGCGGCCCGCTTCACCGGCATCGAGCGGCGCCCCTGGCTGGTGGAGGTGGCGCGCGACCTGGCCCGCCGCCTCGGGCTCGATCGCGCCCAGTTCGTGGTGGGCGACCTGCGCCGCGTCCCGCTCGGCCGCTACCAGGCCTTCTACGTCTACGACCCCTTCTCCGAGCCGGGGGCCGAGCCGGACGAGTGGCTCGACGCCAGCCCGCCCACCGAGGACCGGGCCGCCGACGTCGCCTGCCTGCTCGATCGGCTCGGGGCGGCGCCGGCCGGCACGCGCCTCGCCTGGCTCTGCGG
Organism: Anaeromyxobacteraceae bacterium; assembly: GCA_035719085.1. Classification (GTDB taxonomy): domain Bacteria; phylum Myxococcota; class Myxococcia; order Myxococcales; family Anaeromyxobacteraceae; genus JADKCZ01. Next base: position 1,279 of record DASTGK010000246.1, on the reverse strand, counting down.
CCTGGGCGGCCCCACGCCGCCCGGCTACCGGCTCGTCCGGGAGGAGCCGGTCAACGAGCGCGGCGACCTGCTCCAGTGCTGGGAGCGGTGACGCGCCCCGCGCGGCCACCCCGGCGCCACCGCCGCGGGCTATCCTCGCCCCGCATGGCCCCGCCGCGCCGGCTCCGCATCGCCTTCGCCGCCGACCTCGTCGGCGGGCTGAAGACCGGCGGCGTCGTCTCGGCCGCCCGCTTCGTCGAGGCGCTGCGCCGCGACCACGACGTGACCGTGCTCGCCACGGGCCCCGGCGCCGACGGGCCGGGCCGGCTCCCGCCCTTCTACGTGCCCCCCTTCGGCCGCGTCATGAAGGAGATGGGCTTCGTCTTCGCCTGGCCGCGCCGCGCCACGCTGGAGGAGGTGATCGGCCGGGCCGACGTGCTCCACGTCCAGTTCCCCTTCTGGCTGGGCGTCCGCGCCACCGCCGTCGCCCGCCGGCTCGGGACGCCGATCGTGGCCGCCTCGCACATCCAGCCGGAGAACCTGCTCCTCAACGTCGGCCTGCGCTCGGCGCCGCTCGCCGACCGGGTCTGGCGCCTCTTCCTGCGGACGGTCTACGCGCGGGCCGACGCGGTGGTCTGCCCGAGCGAGTTCGCGCGCGGCGAGCTCCAGCGGCGCGGCCTGGCGGTGCCGGCGCTGGTCGTCTCGAACGGCATCGGCCCCGCCTTCCGCCCCGGCCCGGCCGAGCGGCCGGCGCGCCACCAGGGCCGGTTCCTCGTGCTCGCGGTCGGCCGGCAGGCGCCGGAGAAGCGGCTCGATCTCGTCGTCGAGGGGGTGCGCCGCTCGCGCCACGCCGCCCGCGTCCAGCTGGTCGTCACCGGGCGCGGGCCCGAGGAGGCGCGGGTGCGCCGGCTCGCCGCCACGCTGCCGCTGCCGGCCGAGGTGACCTTCGTCTCCGACGAGGAGCTGCTGCGCCTCCTGCGCACCGCCGACCTGCTCGTCCACGCCTCCGAGGTGGAGCTCGAGGGGATGGCGGTGCTCGAGGCGCTCGGCTGCGGCACGCCGGCGCTGGTGGCCGACGCGCCGGGCAGCGCCGCCCGCCACCTGGCGGTGGGCGACGACCTGCGCTTCCGGGCCGGCGACGCCGACGACCTGGCGAGGCGGCTCGACGCGCTCGTCGAGGCCCCGGCGCGGCTCGCCGCGGCGCGCGCCCGCTGCCTGGAGTTGGCGGCGGGGCTCTCGCTCGACGAGTCGGTGCGCCGGCTAGCGGCGGTTTACGAGCGGGTGGCCCGGCCGCCGCCCC
>DASTGK010000245.1:0-8254 GCA_035719085.1 Anaeromyxobacteraceae bacterium | reverse complement strand
GCCGGCCATCCAGGCGCGGCTGGAGCGCTTCTTCGGCAAGCCGCCCTCGAAGGGCGTCCACCCGGACGAGGCGGTGGCCATCGGCGCGGCCCTCTACGGCCGGTCGCTCCAGGACAACAGCGACCTCAAGCTGCAGCTCCTCGACGTCATCCCCATGGCCAGCGGCCTCGAGCAGGCCGGCGGCGCCATGCACGTGGTCTTCCCGCGAAACGCGCCGATCCCGAACGCCCGTGCGGTGCGCGCCACCAACTCGGTGGACCGGCAGACCGAGCTCGTGGTCCGCATCTTCCAGGGCGACCAGCCGGCCACCTCCGGCAACGAGCTGCTCGGCGAGTTCACCTTCTCCGGCGTGCGCCCCGCCGCCCCCGGCGCCACCCAGCTCGAGATCCTCTTCGAGGTGAACGTCGAGGGGATCCTGACGATGAGCGCGCGCGACCTCGACACCGGGCGGCAGATGAAGACCACCGTCCGCGTCACCGCCTGACGTCGGCGCCTCGCGCATCGGCCGGCCCGAGTCGCGGTCGCGGGCGCTCATCGTCAGGATCCCCTCGACGTTCACCTCGAAGAGGATCTCGAGCCGCGCGTCGCCGGCCCGCGCCGGCCGCACGCCGCTGAAGGTGAACTCGCCGAGCAGCTCGTTCTGCGCCGTCTCCGGCTGGTCACCCTGGAAGATGCGGACCATGAGCTCGGTCTGCTGGTCGAGCGAGTTGGTGGCGGCCACCGCCCGGGCGTTGGGGATGGCGGCGTTGCGCGGGAAGACGACGTGCATGGCGCCGCCGGCCTGCTCGATGCCGATGGCCATGGGGATGACGTCGAGCAGCTGCAGCTTGAGGTCGCTCTGCTCCTGCAGCGACCAGCCGTAGAGCGCGGCGCCGATGGCCACCGCCTCGTCCGGGTGGACCCCCTTCGACGGCGGCTTGCCGAAGAAGCGGGTGAGCCGGTCCTGGATGGCCGGCATGCGCGTCTGGCCGCCGACCAGCATCACCTCGTCGATGTCGGACGCCGACACGCCGGCGTCCACCATGACCGCCCCCAGGATCTTGAGGCTCCGGTCGACGAGCGGCTGGGTGAGCCGCTCGAGGAGCTTGCGGTCGAAGCGGACCTCCAGGTTGAGCGGCTGGCCCTGGGGCGTCATGGTGATGAAGGGGATCGAGAAGGGGACCTCGGCGCGCCCGGAGAGGTCGATCTTGGTCCGCTCCGCCAGGTCCTTGATCCGCTGCATCGCCACCGGATCGCCGGAGAGGTCGATGCCGTGCCTCTGGCGGAAGTCCTCGAGGACGTGGCGGATCATGGCGTCGTCGAAGTCGATGCCGCCGAGGAAGATGTCGCCGCCGGTGGCCTTCACCTCGAAGACGCGGTCGCGGATCTCGATGATGGAGACGTCGAAGGTGCCGCCGCCGAGGTCGTAGATCAGGACCCGCTGGTCGAGCCGCTTGCCGATGCCGTAGGCGAGGGCCGCCGCGGTCGGCTCGTTGATGATCCGCACCACCTCGAGGTCGACGAGCCGCCCGGCCTCCTTGACGGCCTGGCGCTGGCGGTCGGTGAAGTAGGCCGGCACCGTCACCACCGCCCGCCGCACCTTGAAGCCGAGGTGGTCGGAGGCGACGTCGCGGATCTTGGCCAGGATCTTGGCGCTCACCTCGTGGACGTGGAACTCGCGCCCGTGGCAGTCGACCGCCACGTCGTTCTCGCTGCCGCCGTGGACGGCGTACTGGACCGACCGCTGGACGGTCTCGACCACGTCGTCCTTGGGGGCCCTCCCGATGAGCCGCTTGGTGGCGTAGAGGGTGTTGCGCGGGTTGAGCTGCCACTGCCGCTTGGCCTCGTGCCCGATGAGCTCGTTCCCCTTGTCGTCGATGGCGAAGATGGAGGGGATGACGTAGTCGCCGCCCTTGTAGGGGATGAGCTTCACCTGGCCGTCGCCGTAGGCCACGGCGGCGCACGAGTTGGTCGTGCCCAGGTCGATGCCGATGATGGTGTCGGGGGAGACCTTCTCCATGCGGGGCCGGAGCGTACTACGGGGGGCGCCCCGGGTGGAGTTCCGGCCGGCGGGAGTCCGGATGGTTATCTAGACCCAGGGGCGCCCGACGGGCCGCCGCGGAGGAACCATGGACGCACGACGCTGGATCGGGTCGGTCGGCAGCGACGTCCGCACGTCGTTCGTCGAGAACCGGTCGATCCTCTCCTTCGAGGAGTACCTCGCGGCGGTGACGGAGGCCCCGCGGCGGCACGCCCGGGCCTCGGCCCAGTACCTGCGGGACGTCTTCCAGCACTTCGGCAGCGAGGAGGTGGAGACCCCCGCCGGCCGGACGCGCCGCTGGGCGCTCTTCGACCAGGCCTTCGATCCGGACGGCAAGGCCCAGCGGGTGGCGGGGCAGGAGGAGGTGCAGGGGGCCATCGTCCGGGCGCTCGGCACCTTCGTGCGGGCCGGGCGGGTGAACAAGGTCATCCTGCTCCACGGCCCCAACGGCTCGGCCAAGTCCTCCATCGTGGCGGCCATCTTCCGGGCCATGGAGGCCTACTCGCGGACCGGCGAGGGGGCGCTCTACCGGTTCAACTGGGTCTTTCCGAGCGACAAGCGACTCAAGGGCGGCGGCTCGCTCGGCTTCGGCGCCGCGCCCGGCGAGCCGGGCGGCGAGGTGCGCAGCTTCGCCAACCTGGACGGCGACGCGCTCGACGCGCGGCTCGCCTGCCCGCTGCGCGACCACCCGCTGCTCCTCGTGCCGAAGGCCGAGCGGCGCCGCCTGCTCGAGGACCTGTGCCGCCCCTCGTCGCGCGACGGGGCGGGGGAGGGCGACTTCGTCCTCTCCGACTACCTGCTGGGCGGCGAGCTGTGCCACTTCTGCCGGCAGATCCACGATGCGCTGCTCGGCGCCTACCGCGGCGACTGGCTCAAGGTGCTGCGCCACGTGCAGGTGGAGCGCTTCTACGTCTCCACCCGCTACCAGCAGGCGGCGGTGACGGTGGAGCCGCAGCTCTCGGTCGACGCCGGCTACCGGCAGGTCACGGCCGACCGGAGCGTCGGCTCGCTGCCCCCCATGCTCCACTCGGTGGCGCTGCTCGAGCCGTCGGGGCCGCTGGTGGCGGCCAACCGCGGCCTCATCGAGTTCTCCGACCTGCTGAAGCGGCCCCTCGAGGCCTTCAAGTACCTGCTCGGCACGAGCGAGACCGGGCGCGTCTCGCTCGACAGCCTGGTGCTGCAGCTCGACCAGGTGCTGGTGGCGAGCGCCAACGAGCAGCAGCTCTCGCTCTTCAAGGAGCTGCCCGAGTTCGCCTCCTTCCGCGGCCGGCTGGAGCTGGTGCGCGTGCCCTACGTGCGGCGCGCCTCGGTGGAGCGCGAGATCTACGACCAGCAGGTGACGCCGGCGGCGGTGGGCAAGCACGTGGCCCCGCACGCCACCGAGGTGGCGGCGCGCTGGGCGGTGCTGACGCGGCTGAAGCGGCCGCTGCCGGATCGCTACCAGGGCGAGGTCCGGGCCATCGTGGAGCGGCTCACGCCGCTCGAGAAGCTGCGGCTCTACGACGCCGGCGAGGCGCCCGACCGGCTCGGGCTGGCGCAGGCGAAGCTGCTGCGCAAGCACGTGGCCGACCTGGTCCACGAGTCGGACGTCTACCCGAACTACGAGGGGCGCAGCGGCGCCTCGGCGCGCGAGATCAAGACCGCGCTCCTCAACGCCGCCCAGGCGCCGGAGGCCCGCTGCCTCACGCCCCTGGCGGTGCTGGCCGAGCTGGAGGCGCTCTGCCGCGACCAGTCTGTCCACGAGTTCCTGCAGCAGGAGGTGGTCGACGGTTACCACGACCACGAGCGGTTCGTGCGCGTGGTGGAGGGGGAGTACCTCGACGCCATCGACGAGGAGGTCCGCGACTCGATGGGGATGGTCTCCGAGGCGCAGTACCGCGAGCTGTTCGGCCGGTACGTCACGCTCGTCTCCCACTGGGTCAAGGGGGAGAAGGTGAAGAACCGGGTCACCGGCGCCTTCGAGCCGCCCGACGAGGGGCGCATGGTGGAGATCGAGGCGTTGGTCATGCAGCCGGGCGACGATCGGGCCACCTTCCGCCGCGGCCTCATCTCGGCCATCGGCGCCTTCCGGCTCGACCACCCGGGCGGCGACGAGATCGACTACGTGGTCATCTTCCCGGACCTGTTCCGGCGGCTGCGCGACCACTACTTCGAGGAGCGGCGGCGCCAGCTGCGGCAGAGCAAGGCGGAGCTGCTCCACTACCTGTCGGACGAGCGGGGCTCGCTCGACGAGAAGGCGACGCGCCAGGTGGAGGAGACGCTCGCGACGATGCGGAAGCGCTACGGCTACTGCGAGCACTGCGCCAAGGACGCGATCCTGTTCCTGATGCGGCAGCGGTACGAGGACTGAGGCGCCGTCAGGGTTTCGGGGTGGCGGGATCGGCAGCCGCAGCGGGCGCGGGTGCCGCTGCGGGTGCCGCCGGTGTGGCAGGAGCAGCAGCAGGATTAGCAGGCGCCGCCGCCGCCCTCACCTGGATCCAGTACGCGATCCGCCTCGCGTCGAGCCCCGCCTTGATGACCACCCCCGGCTTCACGGCCAGCACCGTGGTCGCGCCGCCCGGCTGGTAGACGAGCGTGTTCCGGTCGGCGCCGAGCTCGACCTCGCCGCCCGTCACCTCGACGGTGATCCGGTGGTGCTCGCCGTCGACCTTGCGGACGACGCCGCTCACCTCCTCGAGCGCCGACTTGGGCGCCGCGGTCGCGGCGGGCGGCTCGGCCGCGGGCGGCGGCTTCGCCTCCTCCACGGCGGCGGCACCGATCGGGAGGGCGAGGGCGGCGGCGGCGAGGGCGGCGCGGAGGTCCATGACCACTCATCGTACCCGGGACGGCGACCCGGGCGTCACCTCCTTGGGGTACGATGCGCGCGCCGCCACCGCGGCGGCCGCCCCCACCCGAGGAGCCTCGCACGATGGACGCCCGCGTCAGCTGGGACGAGTACTTCATGAACATCGCCCGCGTGGTCGCCACGCGGGCCACCTGCGACCGCAAGCACGTCGGCGCCGTCCTGGTGCGCGACAAGACCATCCTCTCGACCGGCTACAACGGCTCGATCCGCGGCCTGCCCCACTGCTCGGAGGCGGGCCACATGATGGAGGACGGCCACTGCGTGCGGACGGTCCACGCCGAGGCCAACGCCATCATCCAGGCGGCCAAGAACGGCGTCGCCATCGAGGGGGCGACCATCTACACCACCGCCTCCCCCTGCTGGCCCTGCTTCAAGGTGATCGCCAACTCGGGCTGCGCGCGGATCGTCTTCGGCGAGTTCTACCGGGACAACCGCATCTTCGAGTACGCGCAGCAGATCGGCATCGAGCTCGTCTCGCTCGACGTGCCGGCGCGCCCCGACCTGCAGCCGGCCGACACCGGCTCGCCCCACGCCGTCACCTCGCCGCTCCGGCCGTCGCGTCCGGCCGCCAAGGCCCGGACGGCCCCGGGGCGGGGGAAGGGCGGTCGGGTCAAGCGGCGGGCCTGATGGCGCTGCTGCCCCTGCCGGGGCGTCCAGGCCACTTGAAATAATGCCCGGCCGGTCCCATCTCAGGATCCGAGCACAGCCCCCATGTCCTTCTTCGCCAGAGGCGCCGCGTTCGTCGATCCCGCCGGATCGGTCCTGGCGGCCGACGCCGGCTTCCTCGACGAGCTCGGCCTGACCGGGGGCGACGCGGCCGCGGCGCTGCGGGCGCGCTCCAGCGGCTCCCCGCCGCTCCAGGCCTTCCTGGCGGGCGAGGGGCCGGACCGCACGGTCGTGGACGGGCCGCGCGGCGAGGTGACGCTGGAGCGGATCCCGGCGGCCGGCGGGGCGCTCCTCGTGGCGCGGGTGGCGCACGACGCCGAGTGGCTGGAGCACGCGGTCCGCTCGCAGTGGCTCGGGCGCATGGCCGGGGGGCTGGCCCACGACATCAAGAACCCGCTCAACGCCATGGCGCTGCAGCTGGCCCTGCTCGGCGAGAAGCTCGAGGGCGAGGCCGGCGCCGCCTCGGCCTCGCACCTCGGCGCGCTCGGCGACCAGGTGGCCAAGGTGAACGAGGTGGTGCGCCGCTTCTGCGACGTGGCCGACCCGCCGTCGCCGTTCGGCTACGTCGACGTGGGGGCGGTGGTGGGCGACATCGCCTGCCTCTTCGGCCACGAGGTGCGCCGCCGCCGCGTCCGGCTCGAGCTCGACGCGCCGCGCGGCGTGGCCCGCACCGGCGCGCCGGCCGAGCGGGCGGTGCGGCTCCTGCTCGGCCTCTTCGGGCGCGCCGTGGCCGAGACGCCGGACGGCGGCACGCTCTCCGCGGCGGTGACGGGCGGCGAGGTCGCCAGCCTGGCGCTCGTCCACACCGCCGGTGACCCCGACCCCGACCTCGGGTATTACACGGAGGTGGCGGCGGCGGCGGCCCGCGCGCTCGGCGGATCGTTCGAGCACCAGCGGGCCGACGGCCAGGAGCGGCTGCTCCTGCGGCTGCCGAGGGGCGGGCACGAATGAAGTACCGGGTCCTCATCGTCGACGACGAGGCCGACGGGCGCGAGGCGCTCGCCGAGCTGACGCAGCGCTGGGGCTACGACGTGCTCACGGCGGGCGACGGCTCGGAGGCGCTGCGCCGCGCCATCGAGTGGCACCCGGACGTCATCCTCACCGACCTCGTCATGCCCAACATGGACGGGCTCTGGCTGCTGCGCGCGCTGCGGGCCGAGCTGCCCGACTGCCCGGTGGTGCTGCTCACCGGCCGCGGCTCGATCCAGGTGGCGGTGCAGGCCATCCGCGAGGGGGCCTACGACTTCATCGAGAAGCCGCTCGAGGTGCCGCGCCTGCGGGTGGTGCTGGAGCGGGCCGTCGAGAAGAAGGAGACGATGCGCGAGGTGCAGCTCCTGCGCCGCCGCATCGCCGCGCTCGCCCCCGGCACCGACATGATCGGCTCGGGGCCGGGGATGCAGAAGGTCTTCGAGCTGGTGAAGAAGGTGGCGCCGTCGAACGCCAGCGTGGTCATCGGCGGCGAGAGCGGCACCGGCAAGGAGGTGGTGGCCCGGGCCATCCACAGCCTCTCGCCGCGCAAGGACAAGCCCTTCGTGGCCCTCAACTGCTCGGCCATCCCGGCCACGCTCATCGAGTCGGAGCTCTTCGGCTACGAGCGGGGCGCCTTCACCGGCGCCGACCAGCGGCGGCTCGGCAACTTCGAGCTGGCCAGCAACGGGACGCTCTTCCTCGACGAGATCGGCGAGCTGCCGCTCGAGCTGCAGGCCAAGTTCCTGCGGGTGCTGGAGGAGCGCAAGATCCGCCGGCTGGGCGGGCGCGCCGAGGTGGACGTCGACGTGCGCGTCATCTGCGCCACCAACCGCGACCTCAAGGAGGAGATCCGGCGCGGCCGCTTCCGCGAGGACCTCTTCTTCCGGCTCGGCGTCTTCACCATCCACCTGCCGCCGCTCAAGGAGCGGCGCGAGGACATCCCGCTCCTCGTCCACCACTTCATCGAGAAGTTCAACGCCGAGACCGGCAAGCGGGTGCAGGGGCTGACGCCGCAGGCCACCGCCGTGCTGCAGGCCTACGCCTGGCCCGGCAACATCCGCGAGCTGCGCAACACGGTGGAGCGGGCCATGATCCTCGTCGACGGCGAGATCATCGGCGAGGAGCAGCTGCCGCCCGACATGCAGTCGTCCCACCCGGAGGCGGCCACGCTGCGCGTGCCGCTCGGCCTCGGGCTCGACCAGGTGGAGAAGGACTACATCCTCGCCTCGCTGCAGCGGAACGGCGGCAACAAGGCGCGCACCGCCGAGCTGCTCGGCATCAGCGAGAAGACGCTCTACAACAAGCTCAACCGCTACACCGCCGAGGCCCGCAGCCGGGGCGTCGAGCCTTAGCGCCGAGGAGCGCTAGGCGCCGCCGGCCAGCCGCACCTGCCCGCGGCCGGCGCCCTTGGCCAGGTAGAGGGCCCGATCGGCCGCGTCCACCATGGCCTGGCCGTCGCCGTCGGGGCCGAGCTGCGAGACGCCGAAGGAGGCGCCCACCGCGCGGGCCTGCGGGCCGTGGCCCAGCCGCAGCGTGCCCAGCCGCCGCCGGATGCGCTCGGCCAGCGCCACGGCCTCGGCCGCCCCGGTGTGCGGCAGGAGCAGCAGGAACTCGTCGCCGCCGGCCCGCGAGGCGAAGTCGGTGGCGCGCAGCTCCGCGTGGAGGACCGCCGCCATGCCCTGCAGCGCCTGGTCGCCGCAGGCGTGCCCCAGCGTGTCGTTGATGAGCTTGAGGTGATCGAGGTCGGCCATCAC
>DASTGK010000244.1:0-3527 GCA_035719085.1 Anaeromyxobacteraceae bacterium | reverse complement strand
CCCGAAGCTCATGGGGTTCCCGAAGCTCTGGAAGGACCCGACCGCGACGTCGGCCCCGAGGGCGCCGGGCGCCTGGAGGAGCCCGAGGGAGACCGCCTCGGCGGTCGAGGCGACGGTGAGCGCCCCCGCCTTCTTCGCGATGCGCGCGATCTCGGGGAGCGGCTCCACGACGCCGAGGAAGTTGGGCCACCCGACGATGACGCACGCCGTCTCGGAACCCACCGCGCGCTCGAGCGCCGCGAGGTCGGTCCGGCCGTCGGGGCCGAAGGGGACCACCGCGATCTCGTCGTGGGTGGAGCGCAGGTACGTGGCGAGGACCTTGCGGTACTCGGGGTGAAGCGCGGCGGACACCACGATCTGCTTGCGCCCGGTGAGCCGCGTCGCCATGAGCGCCGCCTCGGTGGTGGCCGTGGCGCCGTCGTACATGGACGCGTTGGAGACGTCGAGGCCGGTGAGCAGGCACACGAAGGTCTGCCACTCGAAGAGCGCCTGCAGCGTGCCCTGCGAGACCTCGGGCTGGTAGGGCGTGTAGGCCGTGAAGAACTCGCCGCGCAGCAGGAGCTGGTCGACGGCCGGGGGCCCGTGGTGCGGGTAGCAGCCGGCGCCGGCGAAGGGCGGGTGGGCCACCTGGTTGCGCGCCGCCAGCCGGCCGAGCTCGGCCAGGAGGCCGATCTCGTCGAGCGCCGGCGGGACGTCGAGCGGGCGCGACAGGCGCAGCGGCTCCGGGATGGAGCGGAACAGCTCGGGAACGGACTTCGCCCCGATGACGTCCAGCATGGCGCGGACGTCGTCGGGGGTGTGCGGGTGGTAGCGCAAGGGGGCCTCCGCGGCGCGGCGCGCCGCGACGGGGGAGGACGGCGCGGCTACTCCTGCTCCTCGACGAAGGCGCGGTAGGCCTTCGGGTCGAGCAGCTCCGACAGCTCCTTCGGGTCGGCGGGCTCGATGGCGATCATCCAGCCCTCCTCGTACGGATCCTCGTTGATGGTCTCGGGCGCCTCGACCAGCGGGTCGTTCACCTCGACCACCTTGCCGGAGATGGGCGCGAAGAGCTCGGAGACGGCCTTGGTCGACTCGACCACGCCGAACGACTCGCCCTTCTTCACCTCGTCGCCGACGGCCGGCAGCTCGACGTAGACCACGTCGCCGAGCTGGTCCTGGGCGAAGTCGGTGATGCCGACGACGATCTTGGTGCCCTTGGCGCGGGCCCACTCGTGCTCGCGCGTGTACTTGAGGTCCTCGGGGAAGTCCATGTGCGCTCTCCGTGTCAGCCGGCGTGGCGGGTGTAGAAGGGGGTCTTCACGACCTTGGCCGCCACGGGGCGGCCGCGGATCTCGACGGCGAAGGTGGACCCCTCGGCGGCCAGCGCCGGCGGCACGTAGGCCAGGCCGATGGAGGTGCCGAGGCTCGGGCTCTTGGTGCCGCTGGTGACGGTGCCGATGGGGCGGCCGTCCTGCACCACCGGGTAGCCGTGGCGCGCGATGCCGGCGCCGGTGAGCTGGAAGCCGACCAGCTTGCGCGAGAGGCCGGCCTCCTTCTGGCGCTGCAGCGCGGCGCGGCCGGTGAACTCGCCCTTGTCGAGCTTCACCACCCAGGCCAGCCCGGCCTCGAGCGGCGTCGTCCCGTCGTCCATGTCCGAGCCGTAGAGCCGGTAGGCCATCTCCAGCCGGAGCGAGTCGCGGCAGCCCAGGCCGCAGGGCAGGATCTTCTCCGGCGCGCCGGCCTCGAGCAGGCCGTCCCAGAGGGCCACGGCGTCGCCCGGGCGGCAGAAGAGCTCGAAGCCGTCCTCTCCGGTGTAGCCGGTGCGGGCCACGAGGCAGGGGCGGCCGAGCACGTTGCCCGGGACGAAGCGGTAGGTCTTCACCAGCGAGAGGTTGGCGTCGCAGCAGCGCTGCAGCAGCTGCGCGGCGAGCGGCCCCTGCAGCGCCAGCTGGGCCCAGTCGTCCGACTCGTTCTTCACGTCGGCGCCGGCGGCGTGGGCCGCCAGCCAGTCGAAGTCCTTCTGCCGGTTGCCGGCGTTGACGCAGACGAGCAGGTCGTCGGCGGCGCGACGGTAGACCACCACGTCGTCGACGATGCCGCCGTCGTCGCGGCAGAGGCAGCCGTACTGCGCCTGCCCGTCGGCCACCTTGGCGAGGTCGTTGGTGAAGGCGGCCTGCAGGGCGGCGAGCGCCTTGGGGCCGCGGAAGATCACCTCGCCCATGTGCGAGACGTCGAAGAGGCCGACGCCGGCGCGGACGGCGGCGTGCTCCTCGAGCAGGCCGGCGTACTGCACCGGCATGTCCCAGCCGGCGAACTCGACGATCCGGGCGCCGTGGCGGAGGTGGGCGTCGTAGAGGGGCGTGCGGAGAGCCATGCGGACGCTCGGTTCGAGAGGGGACGTAGGGATGAAGTGCGTGCGGATTCTATCGGCGGAGGCGGGGGACGCAAGCGAAGTCGGGAGGCGGGCGCGCCCCGCGGCCCACGCCACGCTTGGGTGACCCGCGCGCCGCGCGCGGCGCGGTCAGGGCTTGCACGCCGCGGGCCGGCACGGGCCGCGCCCGGAGGCCTCGCAGCAGTGGAGCGGCCGCCCGCCGGCGTCGACGAAGCGGAAGCGCCAGCCGCCCGCGCCGGCCTCGAGCACGCCGAAGCCGTCGGCGGTGGAGGCGAAGCGCTTCTGTGCCCAGTCGGGCCAGCGGCTGACGAAGAGGTCGCCCTTGCCGCGCGCCGAGGAGCCGGCGATGAGCACGTCCAGCCCGTCGCGCTCGAGGTGCTGCAGCGTGTGCAGGTGGCCGCCGAGGAAGGCGGCGATGCGGCCTCCGCCCGCCTCGAGGAGCCGCGCCATGGCCTCCTGGAAGCGCCGCGCCGGCCGCCCGGCGGCGCTCACCTGCGCCGGCGGGTGGTGGCCGGCGAGGAAGCAGAGCCGCTCGCCGCAGCCCTCGGCCGCCTGGCGCACGAAGGCGATCTCGGCCTCGGCGTCGAACGGGCCGTAGGGGGCGACGAGCGGATCGGTGTCGACGACGATGATCCGGACCGGGCCGCGGTCGAGGACGTAGTGGCGGGCCGGCTGGTTCCAGGTCGGTGTGCGGTGGGCCACGGCCAGGCAGGCGCGCCGCACCATCCACCCGTCGCGCGTCAGCCCGGGCGCGTCGCAGCCCTCCTGCGCGCCGAGGTCGTGGTTGCCGAGCGCGAGCCAGGTGGGCAGCGGCTCGCCCGCCGCGGTGCGGAGCGCCCGCAGCGGCGCCTCGTTCCGCTCGAAGAGCGGGTCCTGCGGCGGCGCGTAGCCGGCCACCACCGTGTTGCCGTCCTCGGCGAAGCGGCAGCCCTCGGCGCCCGGCAGCACCGGGTCGGGGCCGCAGCGGTAGACGTTGTCGCCGAGCTGGAGGGCGAGGTCGAAGGGGCGGGCGGCGTGCTCGCGCGCCATGGCGGCGGCGACGCGCGCCTGCTTGGGCGTCCGCTCGCCGAAGTCGCCGAAGACGAGGACGCGGAGGGAAGGCGAGAACCCATCCCTCTCCCCCACCGGTGCCGCCGAGAACCTCTCCCTCTCCCCC
>DASTGK010000243.1:0-7059 GCA_035719085.1 Anaeromyxobacteraceae bacterium | reverse complement strand
GGCTGCTCGGCCGCGGCGAGGCGCTGCGGCAGGCCCACTTCCCGCCGGCCGGCACCGACCTCGCCGCCGCCGCGGCGCGGGCCACGGCGCCCTTCCGCCGGCTGGTCTTCGAGGAGCTCTTCTTCCTGCAGCTCGCCCTGGCGCGCCGCCGCCAGGGGGTGAAGGTCGAGGCCGGCATCGCCTTCGAGGCCGGGCCCGAGGCGCTCGACCGGGCGCTGGCCCGGCTGCCCTTCGAGCTGACCGGCTCGCAGCGCAAGGTGCTCGGCGAGATCGCCCGCGACATGGGGCGGCCCGAGCCGATGAACCGGCTGCTGCAGGGCGACGTGGGCAGCGGCAAGACCGCGGTCGCCTTCGCCGCCATGCTCCTGGCCGTCCAGTCGGGCTGGCAGGCGGCCCTCATGGCCCCGACCGAGATCCTGGCGCAGCAGCACGTGCGGACGCTGTCGCGCTGGCTGGCCGGCACCTCGGTGGAGGTGGCCTACGTGGGCAACGCCGCGCGCACGAAGGGGCAGAAGGAGGCGCGCGAGGCGGTGAAGAGCGGCCGCGCCCGCGTCGTGGTCGGCACCCACGCGCTCCTGGAGCAGGGCGTGGGGTTCGAGCGGCTCGGCCTGGTGGTGGTGGACGAGCAGCACCGCTTCGGCGTCCTGCAGCGGGCCGCCCTCATCGAGAAGGGGCGGCGCCCGGACGTGCTGGTGATGACCGCCACGCCCATCCCGCGCACGCTGGCGCTCGCCTTCTACGGCGACCTCGACCAGTCGAAGATCACCGAGCTGCCGCCAGGGCGCACGCCGGTGGAGACGCGCCTCTTCGGCGACTCGCAGCGCAAGAAGGCCTACGAGCTGGCGCAGGCGGAGCTCGACGCCGGCCGGCAGGCCTACGTGGTCTACCCGCTGGTGGCCGAGTCGGAGAAGTCCGACCTGGCCGACGCCACCACCGGCGCCGCCGACCTCGCCAAGGTCTTCGCGCCGCACCGGGTCGGCCTGCTCCACGGCCAGATGAAGGCCGAGGAGAAGCAGGCCGTCATGGACGCCTTCCGCGCTGGCGAGGTGCGGGTGCTCGTGGCCACCACCGTCATCGAGGTGGGCGTCGACGTGCCGAACGCCAGCGTCATGATCGTGGAGCACGCCGAGCGGTTCGGCCTCTCCCAGCTGCACCAGCTGCGCGGCCGGGTGGGGCGCGGGGCGGCCAGGAGCCGCTGCCTGCTCGTGGCCCACTTCCGCAAGGCCGGGGCCGACGCGCGCGAGCGGCTCGAGGCGCTCGTGGCGACGCAGGACGGGTTCGAGCTGGCGCGGGTCGACCTGAAGCTGCGCGGGCCGGGCGAGCTGCTCGGCACCCGCCAGTCGGGCGAGGCGCTGCTCGAGGTGGCCGACCTCTACCGCGACGAGGCCATCCTGGAGGAGGCGCGGGAGGAGGCCTTCGCGCTCGTGGAGGCCGATCCCGCGCTGTCGCGGCCGGAGCACGCCGCCGCCGCCGAGGCGCTCGCGACCCGGTGGGCCTCGCGCCTCTCCCTGGCGCAGGTCGGGTAGGGCACCCGCCGGGCGCGGGTGGCGGGGGCGGGGCGGTCTGGTAGACTGACTGGCCCAACCTCCTCCCCCGTGCAAGGAGCTTCGGACCCGATGGCCCTCCGGCTGGAAGACGTGTCGCTCCAGGTTCGCCACACCGAGTACGCGGTGCGTGGGCCCATCGTGGCCCGCGCCCAGGAGCTGGAGCGAGCAGGGCGCGAGATCGTCTTCTGCAACATCGGCAACCCGCAGTCGCTCGGCCAGCGCCCCATCACGTACGTGCGCCAGCTGCTGGCGCTCATGGAGTACCCGGAGCTGCTGGAGCGGGTGCCGCCCGGCACCTTCCCGCCGGACGTGGTGGAGACGGCCCGCCACCTGCTCGACCACGCCAGCCACGGCCTCGGCGTCTACACCGAGAGCAAGGGCTTCCGCTTCGTGCGCGAGGCGGTGGCCACCTTCATCCGGCAGCGCGACGGCATCGAGGCCGACGCCGAGGCCATCTTCCTCACCGACGGCGCCAGCAAGGGCGTCCAGTCGGTGCTGCGGATGCTGATCGGCGACGCGCGCGACGGCATCCTCATCCCCATCCCGCAGTACCCGCTCTACTCGGCCACCATCGCCCTCTACGGCGGCGCCGCCATCCCCTACGCGCTGGACGAGGAGGCCGACTGGAGCCTGTCGCGCGCCACGCTCGAGGCCGCCGTGGCCAAGGCCAAGGCGCAGGGCCTCCGGCCGCGCGCCGTCGTGGTCATCAACCCGGGCAACCCGACCGGCGCGGTGCTCGACGAGCAGAACGTGGCCATGGTGCTCGCCTTCGCGCAGGAGCACGGCCTCTCGGTCCTGGCCGACGAGGTCTACCAGGAGAACGTCTACCGGCCCGGCGCGCGCTTCGTCTCCTTCGCCAGCGTGCTCGAGCGCCGCGGGGTCCGCGACGTCTCGCTCTTCAGCTTCCACTCGACCTCCAAGGGCTACCTGGGGGAGTGCGGCCACCGCGGCGGCTACCTGGAGTGCCGCGGCGTGCCGGCCGACGTCCTCGCCGAGGTGACCAAGCTCCAGTCGGTGGCGCTCTGCGCCAACACCGCCGGCCAGATCGTCACCTACTGCCTGGTCCACCCGCCGCGCCCGGGGTCGCCCTCGTTCGCGCTCTGGGACAAGGAGCGGCGCGCCATCCTCGACGCCCTGGCCAGGAAGGCGGAGCTGGTCGGCCGCGGCCTCGCCGCCGTCGAGGGGATCCACTGCAACCCGGTGGCGGGCGCCATGTACGCCTTCCCCCGGCTCGACCTGCCGCCGGGCGTCACCGACTTCGAGTACTGCCTGGCGCTCCTCGAGGAGACCGGCATCTGCGTGGTGGACGGCACCGGCTTCGGGCAGGCCCAGGGGACCTGGCACCTGCGCACCACCATCCTGCCGCCGCTCGACCAGATCGAGAAGGTGGTGAAGAAGGTGGCCGAGTTCCACGCGCGCTTCACCGCGGCGCGCCGCGCCGCCGCCCCGGGCGCCGCGCGATGATCGCCTGCCCCGTCTGCGAGCACCAGCAGGCCGCCGGCTCGGAGTGCGAGGTGTGCGGCCGCCGCCTCGCCGAGGGGCTCGGCACCGACGCGCCCGTGCCGGCGCTGGAGGGGCTGGAGACGACCGGCTTCGAGGAGGGGAGCTGGCCGGTGGCCGCCGCGCCGATCCCCGAGCTCGAGGCGACGCTCCACGAGGCCGCGCCGGACCTGCTCCCCGACGCCGTCCCGGGGGTGGAGCCGACGCGCGCCGCGCCGGTCGAGGTGGCCGAGGTCGCCATCCCGGACCTGGAGCGGACGCACGCCGAGATCCCCGGCGACGGCCCGACGCCGCTGCCCGTCGCCCCCATCTGCCGCTACTGCCGCACGCCCGCCTTCCCGGGCGAGCGGCGCTGCAGCCGCTGCGGCATGCGGCTGCCGGTCTTCGACGCCGGGGCCGCCCCCGCGGCCGAAGCGGAGGCCCAGCACTTCTGCAGCTGCGGCGTCCCGGTGACCGGCGCGCTTTGCCCGTCCTGCGGCGCCCGCCACCAGGCCCGCTAGCGCCGGGGCGCGCGCCGCCCTTGAAAAACGGGCGCCCGCGTCGCAAAGTGCTCGCCCCACGATGAAATCCGCCAACGACCACGGCCGCTTCCCGCGGCCGGCGCCCGCCGGCTGGAGCCACCCATGACCTTCGAGGCCGTCTTCCGCTGTGGCGAGGGGTGCGACTTCCGCGCCGCGCTCACCGAGGTGATCTACCGCTGCCCGAAGTGCGGCGGGCTGCTCGAGGTCGAGCACGACGTGGCCGCCCTGAAGGCCCGCTCCGGCGCCGAGTGGAAGCAGCTCTTCGACGGCCGCTTCAAGCTCGGGCCGTGGCCGTACGGCTCGGGCGTCTGGGGCAAGAAGGAGTGGGTCTACCCGCAGCTGGCCGACGAGAACGTGGTCTCCACCTTCGAGGGCGGCAGCCCGCTCCTCAAGGTCGACCGCTACGCGCGGGAGCTCGGGCTCGACGACGTCTGGGTCAAGGAGTGCGGCGTGACGCACACCGGGTCCTTCAAGGACCTGGGCATGACCGTGCTCGTCTCGGCGGTGAAGGAGATGCAGGCCCGCGGCACGCCGGTGCGCGCCGTCGCCTGCGCCTCCACCGGCGACACCTCGGCGGCCCTCTCGGCCTACTGCGCCGCCGCCGGCATCCCGAGCGTGGTGCTCCTGCCGCGCGGCAAGATCTCGACCGCCCAGCTGGTGCAGCCGATCTCCAACGGCGCCCTGGTGCTCGAGCTCGACACCGACTTCGACGGCTGCATGAAGGTGGTGCAGCAGCTCTCCGAGACGAAGGACATCTACCTCGCCAACTCGATGAACTCGCTGCGCATCGAGGGGCAGAAGACCGCCTCCATCGAGATCGCCCAGCAGCTCGGCTGGACCAGCCCGGACTGGGTGGTGATCCCGGGCGGCAACCTGGGCAACGCCAGCGCGGTGGCCAAGGGCTTCGAGCTGATGAAGGCGCTCGGCGTGGTCGACCGGCTGCCGCGGCTCGTGGTGGCGCAGGCCGAGAACGCCAACCCGCTCTGGCGGGCCACCACCGGGGCCGGCAAGAAGGCGGGGCCGCAGGTCGAGGTGGCCTCGATCCCGGCGCAGAAGACGCTCGCCTCCGCCATCCAGATCGGCGCGCCGGTCTCGGCGCGGCGCGCGCTGCGGGCGCTCGCGGCGCTCGACGGCCTGGTGGAGCAGGCCTCGGAGCAGGAGCTGGCCGACGCGGCGGCGCGGGCCGACCGGGCCGGGCTCTTCACCTGCCCGCACACCGGCGTGGCGCTGGCGGCGCTCGAGAAGCTGGCGAGCCGCGGCGTGGTGAAGAAGGGGGAGCGGGTGGTGGTCATCTCCACCGCCCACGGCCTCAAGTTCTCCGACTTCAAGGTCGGCTACCACGAGGAGACGCTTCCCGGCCTCCGGTCGCCGCTCCGCAACCCGGCCGTCCGGCTGCCGGCCACGCTCGGCGCGGTGCAGGACGCCATCACCGCCCGGTTCGGCCGGGCCTAGAACGGACCACCCGTGAGCTCGCCGACGCAGGACCTCGCCGCCCTCCGGGCCGAGCACGACGCCCTGGCCGACCGGCTGGCGGTGCGCCCCTCGGTCGACCGGGTGAAGGAGGGGGGCGTCCTCACCTTCTTCACCGTGATCACCCTCGGCATGTCGGCCAAGCTGGCCTGGGATCGCTGGGGCTGGCTGCCGGTCCACAAGCCGGCGCCGCCGCCCGGGCTGCCCATGTACTTCCTCATCGCGCTCCTCATCGGCCTCGCGCTGCTCGGCTTCGCGGTGCGCGCCTTCCGGCGGGCCGCGGCCCTGCGCCGGGAGGAGGACGCCCTCTTCGCGCGGCTGCTCGAGCTGCGCGCCGCCCTGGGGCTCGACCGGTGAGCGCCCGGCGCGGGCGGTTCATCGTCCTCGAGGGGCTCGACGGGGCCGGCACGACCACGCAGGCGCGGCTGCTCGGCGAGCGGCTGCGGGCGGCCGGCCGCCAGGCCCACGTGACCGCCGAGCCCTCGGGCGGGCCGGTGGGGGCGCTGGTGCGCCAGGTGCTGCAGAAGCGGGTGACCGGCGGCCGCACGCCCGGCTTCGATCCGCACGCGCTGGCGCTCCTCTTCGCGGCCGACCGGCTCGACCACGTCGCCGCCGAGGTGGCGCCCCGGCTGGCCGAGGGGTGCGACGTCGTCTCCGACCGCTACACGCTCTCGTCGCTCGCCTACCAGGCGCTCACCACCGGCGACGCGGCCTGGGTGGCGGCCATCAACGGGCGCGCCCTGGCCCCCGACCTGACCGTCTTCCTGCGCGTCCGGGCCGGGCTGGCGCTCGGCCGCCGCCGCGCCGCCGCCACCGCGCCGGAGCTCTACGAGGTGGAGGCCTTCCAGCGCCGGGTGGCGCGCAGCTACGAGCGGGCCATCGCGACGCTGCGCCGGCAGGGGCAGCGGGTCGAGGTGCTCGACGGCGAGGCGCCGGTCGAGGCGGTGGCCGACGGGATCGCGCGGCTGGTGAGCGGGCTCCGGCGGCGCTAGAACGAGGCCATGCGCGCCCCCACCGCCTCGCTCGTCGTCGTCGGCAGCGAGGTGCTGTCGGCCAAGGTGGAGGACGAGAACGGGCCGTTCCTGGCCCGGCGGCTGCGCGAGCTGGGCGTCGAGCTGCGCGCCGTCGCCACCGTGGCCGACCGGGTGGACGACATCGTCGAGGCGGTCGACCGGGAGCGGCGCCGCGTCACCTGGCTCTTCACCTCGGGCGGCGTCGGGCCGACGCACGACGACGTGACGGTGCCGGCGGTGGCGCGCGCGCTCGGCCGGCCCGTGGTGCGCCACCCGCCGCTCGTCGCCGTCATCACCGAGCACCACCGGCGGCTGCAGGGCGGCGACCCGCCGGAGGCGGCCCTGCGCATGGCCGACGTGCCGGCCGGCACGGCGCTGGTGGGCGATCAGGGCTTCCCGACGCTCTGCTGCGAGAACGTGGTGATGCTCCCGGGCGTGCCGCGCTTCTTCAAGTACCAGTTCGAGCGGTTCGCCCCGATGCTCTCCGGCGCGCCGTTCCGGCTCGCCTCGGTCTTCGTCACCGCGCGCGAGGAGCGGATCGCGCCGGCGCTCGACGCCGTGGCGCTGGCCCACCCGGCGGTCGAGATCGGCAGCTACCCGCGCTTCGACGACGCCGACCACGCGGTGAAGCTCACCGTGGAGGCGCGCGACCTCGAGGCGGTCCGGGCGGCGCTGGCGGCGCTGCTCGCGGCCCTGCCGCAGGGGGCGGTGGTGCGGGTCGAGGGGCCGTAGCGCCGTCAGGCGACGGCGACGCGCAGCCGCTGGCGCAGCGTGAAGTGCTCCTCCGAGGCGGCGAAGGCGAGGAGCGCCAGGGCCGCCGGGCACTCCCAGACCGCGGCGAGGAGCGCCGGGCCGTCGGCCGGGGTGCCGGCGACGCCGCCGCGCGCCAGCAGCGTGACCGCGAAAAAAAACTTTTCGTCATGGATAATCAGATGCTTGAAATAAAAGTCGCGTTGGTGATGCAAAAGCCACTACCGGTGGTCTTTGAAGCCATTGTGGACCCTCAGA
>DASTGK010000242.1:0-4359 GCA_035719085.1 Anaeromyxobacteraceae bacterium | reverse complement strand
GGGACGACGCTCTTCGACAGGTCGACGCCCGGGCAGCCGTGCAGGTCGGAGAGCGCGCGCACCAGCGCCGCCTCGGTGGCGAGGCCGAGCCGGAGCGCGGCCGAGGCGACGTCGCCGTCGTGGGCCGCGGCCAGGGCGCGGGCGGCCGACTCGGCCGGGAGGACTCCGGAGCGGACCAGGTGGGCGGCGACGTCGGCCATGGTCCGGAGAGCCTAGCCCGGCCGGCCGCCCGGCGGAACGGCCTCGAACCGCTCCTCCACCAGCGCGTAGAGCGCCGGCAGCACGAAGAGCGTGAGCGCGGTGGCCGAGACCAGGCCGCCGATGACCACGATGGCGAGCGGCCGCTGCGTCTCTGCCCCGATGGCGTGGGACACGGCCGCCGGCAGGAGGCCGAGCGCCGCCAGGAGCGCCGTCATCACCACCGCCCTGAGCCGCGCCAGGGCGCCGGCCCGCACCGCGTCGGCCACCCGGGCGCCGGCCCGACGCCGCTCCTCGACGTCGGAGAGGAGGAGCACGCCGTTCAGCACCGCCTGGCCGATGAGCGCGATGAAGCCGACGGCGGCCGAGACCGAGAGGTTGGTGTGGGTGAGCGCCAGCGCCACCACCCCGCCGACGAGCGCGAAGGGGATGTTGGCGAGCACCAGCAGCGCCGCCCGCAGGTGGGAGAAGGCCTTCAGGAGCAGGACGAAGATGAGCAGGATGGAGAGCGGGATGACGATGGCCAGCCGGCGCATGGCGCGCTGCTGGTTCTCGAACTCGCCGCCCCAGGTGACCGCGACGCCGTCCGGCAGGGGCACGGCCCGCGCCACCGCCGCCTGCGCGTCGGCCACGAAGCCGCCCAGGTCGCGCCCGCGCACGTTCATCTTGATGCCGACGAAGCGCTGGTTCGCCTCGCGGTTGATGGCGGCGCGGCCCCGGCCGATGCGGATCTCGGCCAGCTCGGAGAGGGGGATGGGGGCGCCGTCGGGGGTCGGCACCGAGACGTCGCGGATGGCCGAGAGCTGCCCGCGGTAGGCCGAGGGGAGCCGCACGGAGACGTCGAAGCGCCGCTCCCCCTCCCAGAGCTGCGTGGCCACCTTGCCGCCGAGCGCCGTCTCGATGGCCTCGTCCACGTCGGCCACGGCGATGCCGTAGCGGGCGATCTTCTGCCGGTCGATGGCGATCTGCACCTGCGGCAGCTCGCTCGCCTGCAGCACCGCCAGGTCGGCCACCCCCGGCACGCCGCCGAGCGCCCGCGCCACCTGGTCGGCCGTCTCCGAGAGCTTCCCGAGGTCGTCGCCCACCACCTTCACCGCCACCTGCCCCTTGAGGCCGCTGATCCCCTCCTCCACGTTGTCGAGGATGGGCTGCGAGAAGTTCCAGTCGACGCCGGGGAGGGCGCGCAGCCGCTCCTCCATGGCCTTCACCAGCGCCTCCTTGTCGTGGGCGGTGGTCCAGCCCGCCTCGGGCTTCAGGTCGACGAACATCTGCAGGCTGTTGACCGGCGCCGGGTCGGTGCCGTCCTCGGGGCGGCCGAGCTGCGCCACCACCGTCTTCACCTCCGGGAACTCGAGCAGCGCGGCCCGGACCCGCGGCACCAGCCGCTGCGCCTCCTCGAGCGCGATGGAGGGCGGCAGCGTGGCCGTCACCCAGAGCGCCCCCTCGTCGAGCTCGGGCAGGAACTCGGATCCGAGCGTGCCGGCGAGGAGGAGCGTCCCGGCCAGCGCCGCGGCGGCGCCGGCCAGCACCAGCCTGCGCCGCGCCATGGCCCAGGCGAGGAGCGGCGCGTAGCCCCGCTCCAGCGCCGACACCACCGGCGAGACCCGCTCCTTCTCGCGCTTCAAGGAGACGGCCGCCAGCACCGGCACCAGCGTCAGCGAGAAGAGCAGCGCCCCCACGAGCGCGCTCGCCACGGTGTTGGCCATGGGGGCGAAGATGCGCCCCTCCACCCGCTGCAGCGTGAAGATGGGCAGGTAGGCCACGATGATGATGCCGAGGGAGAAGAGCGTGGGGCGCGCCACCTCGTGCACCGCCCGGCGCACCACGCCGGCGATGGGCTCGTGGGGCGACTCGTGGCGGCGGCGGAAGACGTTCTCGATCATCACCACCGCGCCGTCGACGATGATGCCGAAGTCGACCGCCCCGAGGCTGAGCAGGTTGGCCGACATGCCGCGGACGCGCAGGTAGAGGAAGCTGGCGAGGAGCGAGAGCGGGATGACCGCGGCCACCACCAGCGCGCCGCGCCAGGAGAGGAGCGTCAGCCCCACCACCGCGGTGACGAGCAGCGCCCCCTCGAGCAGGTTGCGCAGCACGGTGTGGAGCGTCTGGTCGACGAGCGCGGTCCGGTCGTAGTACGGCACCACGCGCACGCCCTTGGGGAGGACGCCGCCGTTCAGCTCCGCCACCTTGGCGTGGATGGCGTCGAGCACGCGCGCCGGGTTCTCGCCCTTGCGCAGGAGCACGATCCCCTGGACCACCTCGTCGTCGCGGTCGCGGCTCACCTGGCCCCGCCGCGGCACCGCCCCCACCGACACCTTGGCCACGTCGCCCACGGTGAGCGGGGTGCCGCCGCGCGCCGTGATGGCCACGTTGCGCACGTCGTCGATCGAGCCGAGCGAGCCGAGGCCGCGGATGACCAGCTCCTCGGTGCCGCGCCGCAGGTAGTTGCCGCCGGCGTTGGCGTTGCTGCGCTGCAGGGCGTCGAAGACCTGGCGCAGCGTGATCCCCTGCCCCTTGAGCCGGGCCGGGTCGACCTCCACCTGCACCTGGCGCTGCGAGCCGCCGAACGAGACCACGTCGGCCACGCCGGGCACCTGGCGCAGCTGCCGCTCCATGACCCAGTCCTGGACCTCGCGCAGCGACATGGCGGAGCGGCCGGCGCGCGGGTCGGCCTCGAGGACGTAGCGGTAGATCTCGCCGATGGGGGTGTAGAGCGGCCCGAGCGCCGGGGTGGCGCCGTCCGGCACGTCCACCTGGCGCAGCCGCTCGGCCACCTGGGAGCGGGCGAAGTAGTTGTCGGTCGGGTCCGCGAAGATGAGCGTCACCACCGACAGCCCGTAGATGGAGATGGAGCGCATGGTCGCCAGCTGCGGCGTCCCGTTCAGCTCCTTCTCGATGGGCAGGGTCACCTGCCGCTCCACCTCCTCGGGCGCGTGGCCCGGGAAGAGCGTGATGACCTGCACCTGGGTGTCGGTGACGTCGGGGAAGGCCTCCACCGGCAGCTCGTGGAAGGCCCAGAGCCCGGCGGCCACGAAGGCGGCGGTGAGCAGCGCCACCGCCCACTTCTCCTCCAGGGCCCAGTCGACCAGCGCGCGCAGCATCGGCTCACCGCCCCTCGATCTCGGCCTTCACGTAGAGCGCGCCGTCCACCACCACCCGGTCGCCGCGCGCCAGGCCGGAGAGGACGCGCACCCGGCCGTCCTGCTCGCCGCCCACCTCCACGGCCCGCTTCTGGTAGCGCCCCGCGCCGGTGGCCAGCACCACCGCGAACCCCTCGCCGTCGGAGAGGAGCGCCGTGCTCGGCACCATGACGGCCGGCGAGTCCGGCGCGGTGCCCTGGATGGCGACGCGGGCGAACATCTCGGGCTTGAGCTCGAGCTTCGGGTTGTCCACCTCGACCCGCACCTTGACGGTGCGCGTGGCGGCGTCGACCAGGTCGCCCACGTGGGCCACCCGCCCCACGAAGTCCTTGCCGGGCGCGGCGGCCACCCGCACCGTCGCCGCCTGCCCGCGCGCCACGCGCGGCAGGTCGCGCTCGTAGACGTCGGCCATCACCCAGAGGCGCGAGAGGTCGGCCACCACCACGAGCGGCGTGCCGCTGTCGGGCCGCACCTCCATGCCGGGGAAGGCGGGCCGGTCGACCACCACGCCGGCGATGGGGGCGCGCAGCACGAAGCGCGAGGTGCGGACGTCGGGGGCCCTGGGGTCGATGCCGAGCACCTCGAGCCGCCCCGCGGCCCGGGCCAGGGCCGCCTGGGCCTTGGTGGCGTCGCTCTCGGCCTGCTGCACCTCCTTGGCCGAGACCGCCTGGTCCTTGAAGAGGCGCCGCTGCCGGTCGAGCGAGCGGGCCGCCACCGCCTCGTCCGCCTCGGCCGCGACGTAGTCGGCCACCGCCGACTGGGCGTCGGGCGAGGCGATGAGCAGCAGCGCCTGCCCCTTGGCCACCCGGTCGCCCGGGTGGGCGAGCAGCTCCACCACGCGGCCGGAGACGGGCGCGGCGACGCGCGAGACGCGCTCCTCGTCGAAGGCCACCTTGCCGGTGGCGGCGGTGAGCCCGGCCTCGGCCACCGCCTCGACGGCGGCCACCTTGACGAGGTCGGCCGGCGCGGCGACGTGCGCCTCGCCGGGCGTGGCCTGCGGCGGCGGGGCGGCGGGGGGCGC
>DASTGK010000241.1:0-3844 GCA_035719085.1 Anaeromyxobacteraceae bacterium | reverse complement strand
GGCCGGCATCTCGGTCGCGGCCGGCCGCGCCACGCTGGCCGAGGTGGTGGTGCGCAGCCCGGGGCCGTCCGGCGTCGCCGTCTCGGGCGGCGAGCTCGTGGCGCGCGACCTGACGGTGGCCGGGACGAGGGCCGAGGGCGGCCTCGGCGACTGCCTGCAGGTGCGGCGCGCCACGGTGCGGCTCGAGGCGAGCGCGCTCGTCGGCTGCGGCGGCGCGGCGGTCGAGGCCTCGCGGGCGGCGCTCGCGCTCGACGGCGTCGACGCGGGCGGCGGCGAGGCGGGCTGCCTGGTGCTCGCGGACCACTCGACGGCGGAGCTGGCCGGCACGCTCTGCACCAGGCGAGGGCCGGGGCTCGTGGCGGCGGAGGGCTCGACGGTGCGCGCCTTCGGCGCCCGCTTCTGGACCGACCCGGCCATGTGGGTCGACTGCGGGTCCGGTGCGAGGGTGGAGCTGCTGGGGGAGCCGCCGGCGCGACAGCCCTGCCGGGCAGCCCCCTGACCGAGGGGCCCTCCAGGGGCCCGCGGCCCCTCGACATCGCGTGTGGGCCATGCGACCTTGGCGGCGTCGAGGCCCTGGGGGCGGGCGCTCGCCGCCCCCTGGAGAAGGAGCCCGAGCTCACCATGCAGATCAACCTGCGGAAGGCGATGTTCGTCCTCCCCAACCTCTTCACGGTGAGCTCGATCTTCCTCGGGTTCTACGCGCTGACGCTCTGCGCGGGGGACGCGACGCCGGTCCAGCTCTACCAGGCCGCCCTGGCCATCTTCTTCGCCATGTTCTTCGACGCCTTCGACGGGCGCGTGGCGCGGATGACCAAGACGCAGAGCGACTTCGGCGTGCAGCTCGACAGCCTGGCCGACGTCATCTCCTTCGGCGCCGCCCCGGCGCTGCTCGTCTACAAGTGGGCGCTGGCGCCGCTCGGCGTCTTCGGCCTCTTCGTCTCCTTCGCCTTCGCCGCCTGCGGCGCGCTCCGGCTGGCGCGCTTCAACGTCCTCGCCCAGCGCGGCGACAAGGGCTCCTCGCGCTTCTTCGTCGGCCTGCCCATCCCGCTCGCGGCCGGCACCATCGTCGCCATCGTCATCGCCCACTTCAAGGCGTACCAGGGGGCGACCGGCGCGGCCGACCGGCTGCCGGTGGCGCTCGTGGTCATCCTGCTCTCCTTCCTGCAGGTCTCGACCATCCGTTACCGGACCTTCAAGGACGCCCACATCTCGGCCAGGAGCCTCACGCTCTTCGGCCTGCTGGCGCTCACCGGCGTGGCCGTCGGCTGGGCCACCCGCGCCTCCTTCGTCCTCGTCGTCTACATGGCCGCCTACATCGCCATGGGGATCGCCGAGTCGGTCTTCGCCCACGCCCGCCCGGCCCGCGACGCCACCACGCTGCCGCCCGCCGTCCGGGCCGAGCTCGAGGCCGACGAGGCGCTCGAGCTCGAGGACGACGAGGAGGACGACAAGGAGCAGCGCGACGAGTACATCTAGGGTGTGAACCTCGACGCCCTCTCCGAGCGCTGGCGCACGCGCGGCCGCAAGGCCGGCCTGGCGCCCTCCGGCCCCCCCGACGCCTGGACCCTGCTCGCCGCCTGGGGCCCCTGCGGCTACAGCCCCGTCGCCCCCGGCACCGTCGGCACCGCCGGCGCCGTACCGCTCGCCTGGGCGGTGGCCCGGCTCGACCGGCCGCTCCAGGCCGCCTTCCTCCTCGCCTTCTTCGCCCTCTCGGTGGCCGCCTCGACGCGCGCCGGCCGCTACTGGCACGTGGTCGACGCCTCGCCCATCGTCATCGACGAGGTGATCGGCTACCTCGTCGCCATGGCCTTCGTCCCCTTCTCCTGGCCGGCGGCGCTGGCCGCCTTCCTCCTCTTCCGGCTCTTCGACGTGGTGAAGCCGTGGCCGGCGTCGTACTTCGACCGGGTGAAGAGCGGCTTCGGCGTGGTGATGGACGACGTGGCGGCCGGCCTCTACGCCGGGGCCGGCGTCTTCCTGCTGCACCGCCTCTGGCCGGGGATCGTGCCGTGAGCCTCGCCGTCGAGCTCCTCTCCACCGGCGACGAGCTCCTCACCGGCCAGGTGGTCGACACCAACTCGACCTGGCTCATGGACCGGCTCTGGGACCTCGGCGTCATGGTCCGGCGCAAGACGCTCGTCGGCGACGACCGCGACGACCTCGTGGCCGTGCTGCGCGAGTGCTGCGCCCGGGCCGACGCGGTCGTCATGTCGGGCGGCATGGGGCCGACCGAGGACGACCTGACCGCCGAGTGCGTCGCCGCGGTGCTGGGCGTGCCGCTCGAGCTGCACCAGCCCTCCCTCGAGGCGATCGAGGCCCGCTTCCGCCAGCTCGGCCGCCCCATGACGCCCAACAACGCCAAGCAGGCCCGCGTCCCGCGCGGCGCCGAGGTGCTGCCGAACCGGTTCGGCACGGCGCCCGGCTTCGGCGTGCAGGTGGGGCGCGCCTGGCTCACCTGCCTGCCGGGCGTCCCCTCAGAGTTCAAGGGGCTGTGCGAGGAGGCGGTGCTGCCGCGGCTCGCCGCCCGGCTCGACGCGGCGCCGGCGGCGCGCGTCCTGAAGCTCATCGGCGTCCCCGAGTCGCACGCCGATCAGGCGATGCGGCCGGTGATGGACGACCCGGCCAACCGCGGCGTCCGCTTCGGCTACCGGGCCCACTTCCCCGAGGTCCACCTCAAGTGGAGCGTCGCCGGGCCGGACGCCGAGGCCCGCGCCGCCGCCGTCGAGGCCGCTGTGCGCGCCCTCTTCGGCGAGGCGGTCTGGGGCGAGGGCAAGGAGGAGCTGCCGGAGCTGGTGGTGGCCCGGCTCGCCGCCCGCGGCGAGCGGGTGGCGCTGGCCGAGAGCTGCACCGGCGGGATGGTGGCGGAGCTGCTCACCCGCGTGCCGGGCGCCTCGGCGGTGCTCGACCTCGGCGTGGTGGCCTACGCCGACGCGGTGAAGGCGCGGCTGCTCGGCGTGCCCGAGGCGCTGCTCGCCGCCCACGGCGCCGTCTCCGAGCCGGTGGCGCGCGCCATGGCCGAGGGGGCGCGGCGCGAGGGGGGCGCCGCCTGGGGCGTCGGCATCACCGGCATCGCCGGCCCGACCGGCGGCACGCCGCAGAAGCCGGTCGGCACCGTCCACCTGGCGCTCGCCGGCCCCGCAGGGACGGTGGCCGTCGCCCGGCACTACCGCGGTGACCGCGGCCGGGTGCGCCGCGCCGCCGCCTACGAGGCGCTCGACCTCCTGCGCCGGGCGCTCCGCTAGCTCGTCGCGGCCGTCACGGCCGGCGCACGCAGCAGCGCTCCACGAACTCGCGCCAGCCGATCGGCCCGCCGCCCGTGGCGAGGAGCCGCTCGTGGAGCGCCGCCGCCGCCTCGCGCAGGCCGGGCGCGTCGCGCGGCGCGTAGCGCGCCCCGAGGCCGCCGTCGTCGATCACCCGCCGGACGAGCCGCTCCAGCGCCGCCTCGTGCCCCTCGGTGCGGCCGCCGTGATCGAGGAGCCACCCGAGGAGCGCGCCGATCCGCTCGCGCACCGCCACGCGCACCGCGGCCCCGCCGGCCGCGAGCGCCTCGTTGACCGCGTCCGGATCGGCGTCGCGCACCACCAGGTGGAGGAGCGACCGCTCCGGCTCGAGGCCGGCGCGCGCGAGCGCCGCGCGCGCCCGCGCCTCCTCCTCGGGGCTGCAGCGGATCCGGACGACCGGCTCGACCAGGGGCTCCTTCACGTGGCCGGTCTACTGCCGCGCGGCCGGCGACGCAATCGACGTGGCAGCACTGGCAGCCCCCTCACCCCACCGACCCCGGGCCTCACCGCACGGCGAGGCTCGACGTGGCGTTGCCGGCAGCCCCCTCACCCCAGCCCTCTCCCCC
>DASTGK010000240.1:0-16032 GCA_035719085.1 Anaeromyxobacteraceae bacterium | reverse complement strand
GGCGCCCTCCGCGCCCCCGCCCTCGCTACCTAGCACGCCGCGGCGGGCGGCGGCCGCGCCTCGGCGGGGATCTGCCATGGTCGCGCGACACCGGGCCGGCGCCCGGCGGCTGCGGCATCGAGCCCGCGCCGGCGCCTCCGGAACGCCGTAGAGTGCGGCCATGCTCCCCGATCGCGCGGACGTGCTCATCGTCGGCTCCGGCATCGTCGGCCTCACCATCGCCCGCGAGCTGGTCGCGGCCGGCCGCGAGGTGCTCCTGCTCGAGAAGGAGCCGAAGCTCGGCTGCCACGCCTCCGGCCGCAACAGCGGCGTGCTCCACGCCGGCGTCTACTACGCGCCCGACACGCTGCGCGCCGCCTCCTGCCTCGCCGGCAACAAGCTGATGCGCGCCTACTGCAAGGAGCGCGGCCTGCCGCTCCACGAGGGTGGCAAGGTGATCGTGGCGCGCGACGAGGCGGAGCTGCCGGCGCTCGAGGAGCTCCACCGGCGCGCCACCGCCAACGGCGCCCGGGTCGCCTTCGTCGACGAGCAGGAGCTCGCCGAGATCGAGCCGATGGCCCGCACCGCCGGCAAGGCGCTCCTCTCTCGCGACACGGCGGTGGTCGACCCCAAGGCGGTGCTCGAGGCGCTGCGGGCCGATCTCGAGGCCTCGGGCCGGGCGCGGATCGTCACCGGCTGCGCCTTCCAGGGGCTGGCGGCGCCGGAGGTGGCGGCGGCCAGCCTCGGCCGCGTCCGGTTCGCGCGGCTCGTCAACGCCGCCGGCGCCTACTGCGACGTGGTGGCGGCCCACTTCGGCGTGGGGGGGCAGTACCGGCTCATCCCGTTCAAGGGGATCTACCGGAAGCTCGCCGCCGGGGCGTCCTACCCGGTGAACGGCAACATCTACCCGGTGCCGGACGTGCGCAACCCGTTCCTCGGCGTCCACTTCACCCGCAGCGCGCGCGGCGAGGTCTACCTCGGCCCCACCGCCATCCCGGCCTTCGGGCGCGAGAACTACGGCCTGGTGCGCGGGGCCGACGCCGAGGCGGCGCGCATCCTCGGCGAGGACGCGGTCCTCTTCCTGCGCAACCGCAAGTTCCGCACGCTCGCCTTCGAGGAGCCGCGCAAGTACATCCCGGCCTTCTTCCACCGCGACGCCGCGCGGCTGGTCCGCTCTTACGACCCGCGCCTCTTCGAGGCGGCCGAGAAGGTGGGCATCCGGCCCCAGCTCGTCGACTGGCGCACCAAGGAGCTGGTGATGGACTTCGTGGTCGAGGCGCGCGACGCCTCGGTCCACGTGCTCAACCCCATCTCGCCGGCCTTCACCTCGTCGATGGACCTGGCCCGCCGCGTGGTGGCGGAGCACTTCAGGAGCTGACGGCCTCGGGCGGGGCCGGCTGGCGTGTCAGGCGCCGGGCGCGCCGGCCGGCCGCTCGGCCAGCGCCGGGTTCTCCACCTCGGCGACGCGGAAGCCGGCGGCGAAGACGCTGTGGCGGAAGAAGTCGCCGAGCATGTGGGGCGGGTCGGTGTCCGGCTTGCCCTGCAGCCGGCGCCGCACGCGCCAGGCCGCGAAGCCGGCCAGGAAGGCCGCGTCCACCAGCGCCGCGTAGGCCGGCCCGTAGTTCTTGAGGAAGAAGCGGCGGCGCGCCTGGAACCAGTAGGGCGGCCGGCGCTTCACCACCCGCTGGACGATGCCGGTCGAGGCCCCCTCCAGGTGGACGACGCGGCTCTCCGGCACGAACCAGGTCTCCCAGCCGGCCCGGCGCGCCCGCAGGCAGAGGTCGACGTCGTCGAAGTAGGTGTAGAGCCCCTCGTCGAGGAGGCCGATCTCCTCGAGCATGGCGCGCCGCAGGAGCATGCTGGCGCCGGAGACCCACTCGACCGGGCCGGCCGCGGCCGGCGTGGGGGGCACCACGCCCCAGCGCGAGAGCAGGCGCGAGGCGAGGCCGAGCCGCAGCCCGGCGTCGAGCTGGTTGGCGACGCCGAGGAAGCGGAAGGGCGACGCCTGCACCACGCCCTCCGGCGAGAGCAGGGTGCTGCCGGCGATGCCGGCTCGCGGGTGCCGGTCGAGCGCCTCGACGAGCGCCTCGAGCGCGCCGTCGTGCACCAGCGTGTCGGCGTTGAGCAGGAGCACGTACTCCGGCGGGTCGGCCGAGGCGAGGGCGCGCCGGATGACGAAATTGTTGCCGCCGGTGAAGCCGCGGTTCGGCTCCACGGTGGAGAGCTCGCACCAGCCGCCCCAGCCCTCGGCGTCGATGGCCCGGCGCAGCCGCTCCGCCGCGTCGCCGCCCGAGCCGTTCTCCAGCACCGCCACCCGCGCCCCCGGCGCGCGCCCGATGCGGGGCGCGAGGGAGCGCAGGCAGTCGAGCGTCAGCTCGGTGACCCGGTAGTTGAGGATGACGACGAGGAGCTTCATCGGAGCCCTCCCGGCCTCGTGGTAACCTCGCCCCGACGCCGCCGCCACGCGTCCGGGGGGCCGCTCGATGCCCGCACCTTACACGCAGTCCGACGTGCCGGTCTTCGTGCTCTGCGGGGGGCTCGGCACGCGCCTCCGCGAGGAGACGGAGCTCCGTCCCAAGCCCATGGTTCCCGTCGGGGGGCGGCCGATCGTCTGGCACATCCTGCGCTCCTACGCGCGCCACGGCTTCCGCAAGTTCGTCCTGTGCCTCGGGTACAAGGCCGAGGTGATCAAGGCCTACTTCCTCAACTACGCCTCGATGGGCAGCGACTTCACCGTCGAGCTCAAGACCAACGCGCTGACGGTCCACTCCATCGACCACGAGCAGGACTGGGAGGTGACCCTCGCCGACACGGGCGAGCTCACCATGACCGGCGCCCGCGTGGCGCGCGCCGCCGCCAAGTACCTGGGCGGCGCCCAGCACTTCGCCGTCACCTACGGCGACGGGCTCACCGACGCCGACCTGGCCGCCGAGTACCGCTTCCACCTGGAGCAGCGGCGGCTCGGCACGGTGCTCGGCGTCAACCCGCCCTCGCGCTTCGGCGAGCTGCGCGTCGCGGGGACGGCGGTGCAGGAGTTCGCCGAGAAGCCCGACTTCGCCGAGAGCTGGATCAACGGCGGGTACTTCTTCTTCGAGCGCGGCTTTCTGCCCTACCTCACCGCCGACGAGTCCTGCGTGCTGGAGCGCGACCCGATGGTCCGGCTGGCGCGCGACGGCCAGCTCACCATCTTCCAGCACCGGGGCTTCTGGGCCTGCATGGACACGCAGCGCGACCGGGAGCAGCTCGACAAGCTCTGGGCCAGCGGCGCGGCCCCCTGGGCGGGGTGAGGAGGCGCGCCCGGCTCGCGTCCCCTTCGCCCGACCCCGACGAGGCCACGTCACGCACCGTTGCAGGGACGCCCGGCCGTGTAGAGTGTCGGCTCTGTTGCGATCCGGTCGCCGTCGCGCGGCGGCCGTGAGGTGCCCCTGCCGGGACGGGCGATGGAAGAGACCTTGGGCCGCCGGCCGCGCTTCGTCGCGGACTCCGTCGCCGGCTGGCGGGTGCCCGGCGTGCTCTGGCTCCTGCCGCTCTGCGCCTTCCTCCTCTCGCCCCCGCTCGCCAGCCTGGCCTGGACGCTCGGGCGCGGCGGCGGCCACGTGGTGCGCGACGCGGTGCTGGCCTGGAACGTCGCCATGTCGCTCCTCTGGCTCGGCGCGCTGCACCTCGTGGTGAGCCGGCCGGCCTGGCTCCACCTGGCGCTCCTGCCGCTCTACCTCACCACCGCCGTCGACCTGTTCCTGGCCCTCCGCTACCAGGCGCGGCTCACGAGCAGCTACGTCAGCATCGCGCTCACCGACTACGCCGACGCCGGCTCCTTCGTCGCCCTCCACCGGGTCGAGATCCTGGCCATCCTGCTGCCGCTGGCGGCCCTGCTCCTCCTCGCCCTGCGCGGCCTGCGGCGGGTGCGGCTCCCGGCCCCGCCGGCCGTCCGGGTGGCCGCCGTGGCGCTCGTGGCCGCCGGCTACCTCGGCGCGACGCTCCACCAGGAGCGGACGGGCAACATGACCTTCGGGCGGGCCCTGCTCGACGTGCTCTCGCACGACACGAGCAGCCCCGCCGGCGTGGTGTCGCAGGTGAGCGTGACCCTCGCGCTCTTCGCCCAGACCGACCGCCACACGGTCGAGCGCCAGGCCTTCTCCTTCGGCGCGCGCCAGGCCGCCCCCGCCGCCGACGAGGTGGTGGTGCTGGTGATCGGGGAGTCCTCCCGGCCGGACCGCTGGGGGCTCGGCGGCGCCCGGCGCGACACCACCCCGCGCCTCGCCAGGGAGCCGAACCTGGCCTTCCTGCCCGACGCGGTCGCCACCGGCTCCCTCACGAGCGTGAGCGTCCCCTCGATGCTCAGCCTCGCCCCGGTCTCCGACTGGGCGGCCGTCGAGTCGCAGCGCTCCATCGTGAGCGCCTTCCGCGAGTGCGGCTACGAGACCGCCTGGTACTCCACGCAGGAGGTGAGCCACTGGAGCGGCATGATCCACCACGTGGCGGCCGAGGCGGCGGAGCGGCGCTACCTCGACCGGGCGCGCGACACGGCGCTGGTGGACGCCCTGCGCCGGCTGCTCGCCGAGCGGCCCGGCCCGCGGCGCGCCTTCGTTGTGCTCCACACCCGCGGCAGCCACGCCGAGTACGACAAGCGCTACCCGCCCGAGTTCCGGCGCTTCGCCACGCCGGGCGCCACGCGGGCCGAGGCGGTGCGCGACGCCTTCGACAACAGCGTCCTCTACACCGACTGGGTCCTCGCGGAGCTCATCGGCGCGCTGCGCGCCCGCGGCGGGCCGGCGCTCCTCGTCTACGCCTCCGACCACGGCGAGAACCTGCTCGACGACGGGGCCGGCCTCCTGGGCCACGGCTTCGACAACCGCTGGGATCTCGCCGCCGCCGCCTTCGTCTGGTGGTCCGACGCCTGGGGCGCCGCGCACCGCCGCCAGGTGGCCGCCCTGCGGGCCAACGCCGGCGCGCCGGTGAGCCTCGCCGCCGTGCCCCACTCGCTGCTCGACGCGGCCGGCATCGAGGCGCGCGGGCTCGACCGGACGCAGAGCCTCTTCAGCGACGCCTTCAGGCCCCGGCCGCGCGTCTACCTCTCCGGCGGCGCGCCCAAGGTCTGGCCGGGCGGCCGGCTGACCGCCGCGCCGGAGAGGCAGCCGCGCTGAGGGCCCGCGGCCGCCGCGGGATCAGCGCCCGGCTTGCTCGCGGTACCAGGCGGCCAGCTCGTCCCACGCCGCCGCCTCGCTCCAGCCGAGGGCGCGGGCGTCGGGCGGGTCGGTGTTGATGCGGACCCGCGGCTCCGGGAAGTCGGCCTGCTCGCGCAGCTCGACCGGGCAGGGGAGGCCGAGCCGGGGGCGCATCGCCTCGGCCACGCGGAGCGTGAAGGCCCCCTGCGACTCGACGTAGCCGCTCGGCGCGAGCCGGGTGAAGCCGGGCTCGGCCGGCAGGCCGGCGGCGAAGCGGGCGTAGGCCTTGGCCAGCAGCGAGACGTGGACGTTGTCGCGCACGTAGGCGGGGGTCTGGCAGGCCGGCGTCCTGCCCGCGAGCCAGCTCGTCACCAGGTGGGCGACGTAGCGCGCCTCCTCCCACGGGCCGAAGGGGTTGGGGATGACCAGCTTGCCGAGCGAGAGGCCGGCGCGGCGGCAGTGGAACTGGAAGAGGCGGGCGGTGAGCGCCTTGGAGAGGCCGTAGGGCGAGAAGTCGGGCAGCCCGTCGGAGCCGGCCCCCTCGCCCCCCTCGAAGACGCTGCCGGTGAGGAGGACGCGCCGGCCGCCGCCCCGGGCGAGCGCCTCGAGCACCGCCGGGAGCCGGTGGGCGTTGCGCGCCGCGGCCCCGAGGGCGTCGAAGTCGGGGCTCCGGTAGTTGGTCACCTCGGCGGCATGGTGGCAGAGGAGGTCGAAGCGCCCCTCGGCGAGGAGGGCGAGGAAGCGGTCGTCGCCGAAGGCGAGGCCGTGCTCGGCCCGGGCGGCGGCCGCGGCCGCCAGCGCGACGCGCCGGCGCCGCAGCGGGTCGGGGTAGGCGCCGGCCGGCTGGCGGAAGGTGGCCGTCACCTCGTGGCCGGCGGCGGCCAGCTCGCGGACGAACCAGGCGCCGGTGAAGGAGCTCGCGCCGGTGAAGAGGATGCGCACGTGCGGGGCCCCTAGCCGCCCAGGTGCCAGGCCGGGTCGAAGTCGCGGTGGGCCCGGTCCTTGTCGGAGAGGACCACCGGCTGGAGCGGCCAGCGGATGGCGAAGCGCGGGTCGTTCCAGCGGACGCCGCGCTCCTGCGCTGGCGCGTAGGGCTCGTCCACCAGGTAGAGCGCCTCGGTGTCGTCCTGCAGCGTGACGAAGCCGTGGGCGAAGCCCTTCGGCACGTAGAGCATGCGCCGGTTCTCCGCCGTGAGGTCGACGCCGTGGCTCATGCCGAAGGTGGGCGAGCCGGGGCGCAGGTCGAGGACGACGTCGTGGAGCGCGCCGCGGATGCAGCGGACGAGCTTGGTCTCGGCGTGCGGCGCGAGCTGGTAGTGCATGCCGCGCAGCGTGCCGCGGGCGGCCGAGAGCGAGTCGTTCACCTGGACGAAGCGGCCGGCGAGCCCGTGCGCCGCGAACTCCTCGGCGCAGAAGGCCCGGGCGAAGAAGCCGCGGTCGTCGCCGCGCTTCTCCAGGTCGACCACGAAGGCGCCCCGCAGCGGGGTCTCGGTGAAGATCACGGCGTCCCTCCCTCTACGTCAGCAGGCTGGCGCGGCGCCGGAGCGTGCGCAGCCGGACGAACTGGTCGCCCTCGAAGTCGGCCTTCGAGAAGCGGTGCTCCACCATCTTGCGGTGCAGCTCCTCCATGCCCCGCGCCAGGTCGTACTCCAGCCGGAAGCCGGGCAGCACCTCGGCCAGCCGGCCGAAGCGGACCCGGTAGTTGCGCGGGTCGTTCCCCACCTCGCCGGTGTAGGTGATCTTCGCCGACGGGACGAGCCGCTGCACCTCGTCGCCCACCTGGCGCACCTGATGGTTCTCCGAGTCGGCGCCGACGTTGACGATCCGGCCGTGGATGGCCTGGCGCGGCGCCTCGGCGAAGGCCAGGAAGGCGCGGGCGATGTCGCGGCAGTGGATGAGCGGCCGCCACGGCGTGCCGTCCGACTGGATGCGGATCTCGCCGTAGGCCAGCGCCGAGCCGAGCAGGTTGTTGACCACGAGGTCGACGCGCAGCATGGGCGAGTGGCCGTAGGCGGTCGAGTTGCGCAGGAAGGCCGGGCTGAAGGTCTCGTCGGCCAGCGCGCCCACCAGCGCCTCGGTCTCGATCTTGGACTGGGCGTAGGCGGTGAGCGGGTTGACCGGGTCCGACTCGTCGAGGTCGAGCTTGGCCCCCTTGCCGTAGACCGAGCAGCTGCCGGCGAAGAGGAAGCGCGGCACGCCGGCCGCCTTGGCGAGCCGCGCCAGCCGCACCGAGGCGTCGCGGTTGACGGCCAGCGTGAGCGGGGCGTCGAGCGCGCCCATCGGGTCGTTGGAGATGGCGGCGAGGTGCATGACGCAGTCGCAGCCCTCGAGGTCGCGCGCCTCGACGCGGCGCACGTCCTTCGCGAGCTCCACGTCGGGCGCCACCACCGGCTCCCAGGCGCAGCCGTCGAAGAGGCCGACGTCGCAGCCGACCACGGCGTGGCCCGCCTGCTTCAGCACGTCGACCAGGTGGCTGCCGATGTACCCCTTGTGCCCCGTGACGAAGACCTTCATGACCCCGTCCCCCCGTCGCGCGCGGCCGCCGGCCCGGGCTCCGGCGCCCGGTCCGCGCCCTCGCGGAAGATGTCGCGCAGCGGCGCCTCGATGCCGCGCCGGATGAGCGCCTCGCGATCGCCCTCGGGGCGCCAGCCGAGCGCCTCCCGCGCCGCGCCGCAGTCGAAGGTGGCCCGCTGGGTGCGGCTCTCCCAGTCGCGCCAGCTCGGCAGGCGCCGCTCCGGGTGGCGCACCAGCACCTTCACCGCCCACTTGGCCAGGTCGGCCGCGAAGAAGCGGAGGATGGGCGTGGCGTGGCGCTGCACGGTGAAGCCGCCGGCCCGGTCGAGCGCGTCGAGGTACCCCTGCGCCGAGAGGAGCGGCGGCCCGACCAGGTTGAAGGAGCGCCCCTCCAGCCCGGGCGCGTCGAGCGCCGCCACCAGCGCCCGGGCCACGTCCTCCACCAGGACGAGCGGCAGCGGGTGGCGCCCCGCGCCCCAGGTCTGGCAGACGGCGCCGTGCCACCACATGCCGACGCCCCAGTGGAAGGGGCTGCCGCCGCGCCCGATGACGACGCCGGGCCGGAGCACCACGAGCGGCAGGCCGCGCTCCTCGTGCAGCCGGCCGAGCGCCGCCTCGGAGGCGGCCTTGGCGCGGGCGTAGAGGTTGCGGCGCGCGATGTGCGGGTCGAGCGGCGTCGCCTCGGTGATGGTGCCGGCGCCGGCCCCGGCGTAGTAGCTGTCGATGGTGCCGGTGTAGACGAAGCGGCGCACCCCGGCCTCGATGGCCAGCTCGCCGAGCCGCCGCGTCGGCTCCACCTCGTCGCGCAGCCAGCCGGCCCAGCCGCGGGCGTCGGCGCGCGCCAGGTGGTAGACGGCGTCGATCCCCTCGAGCGCCCGGCGCACGTCGGCCGGATCGGCGAGGTCGCCGCGCAGCGCCTCGACGGCCGGCGGCCGGAGCTCCGGCGGCAGCCGGCCCGGGCTGCGCACCAGGAGCCGGACGCGGTGGCCCGCCTCGACGAGCTGCCGGACCAGCTCGCGGCCGATGAAGCCGGTGCCGCCCAGCACCAGGATGCGCGGCGGCGCGGCCGGAGCCACGGCCACCGCCGGGGCGGGGCGCGGGCGGGGCGGGGCGGGGAGCCGCGCCGCCTCGAGCGCCTCCTCGCAGGTCCGGATCACCTGGGCGCCGAAGCGGCCGGCGAGCCGCGGGTCGAGCGCCGGCCCGGGGGCGCCGTGGAAGGCGTCGAGCGCCCGGGCGATGCTGGTGCCGTAGGGGCTGCCGCGGGCCCGGAGCTTCAGCTTCGAGAGGACGTAGGCGGTGAGCGTGCCGCGCGCCTGCTGGCGCAGCGCGGCGCCGGCGGCGTCGGTGACCGCGAAGCGGTCGAGGTCGTCGGAGAGGGGCCGGTGCTCGAGGAGGACGTAGGTGTTGCGGACGAAGTCGACGGTGGCGGCGGCCAGCGTGCCGCGCACGTGGACCGTCTGCTCGTCGAAGCCGGGGCCGAAGCCGAGGCGCAGGTCGACCGCCGCCGGGCCGCAGTCGGCCTCGAGGTGCCAGCGCCGCCAGAAGGGGCGGCCGCCCGGCAGCTCGATGGGGCTCGAGGCGCGCGCCCGCAGGGCGGACGGCGGGCCGCACAGGTCGAGCAGGTGGGCCACGGCGTGCGAGCCGACCTCGAGGAGGATGTTCCCCGGCTCGCGCAGCAGCCAGGCGTCGAACGGGCCGTGGGTCGCCTGCGGCAGCTCGCGGTGCCAGGTGACGGCGACGTGGTCGATCCGCCCGAGCCGGCCCGCGGCGAGGTCGGCCCGCAGCCGCTCGTAGGGCTCGGCGAAGAGGAAGTTGTGGCCGACCCCGAGCTTCCGGCCGAGGGCGGCCGCCTGGCGCACCAGCGCCTCGCAGCCGGCGGCGCTCGCCGCCATCGGCTTCTCCAGCAGCACGTCGACGCCCGCCTCGAGGAGCGCGCGCGCCGCCTCCTCGTGCCGGTCGGGGGGCAAGAGGACGTGGACCGCGTCGAGCCGCTCGGCCGCGAGCATCGCCTCGAGCGAGCCGTGCACGCCCGGCACGCCGTGCTTCGCCGCCAGCTCGCGGGCCCGCGGGAGCGCCACGTCGCAGACGGCGACGAGCTCGACGCCCGCCACCGAGGCGAGCGCCCGGGCGTGCCAGTCGGCGATGTACCCGGCGCCGAGCAGCGCCACGCGGCGGCGCGCGCTCACGACGGCGACCCCGCCTGCTTGTGCTCGATGAGCGCGGGGGCGCGGCCGCGCAGGCGCCGCCAGCGGTACTCGAGGAGGCCGAGGAGGCCGGGCAGCTTGGCGAGCATGACGAAGAAGGCGTAGGGGAGCGCCTCGTCGGGCCGCCAGCCGCGCCGGCGGCCGGCCCGGTAGACGCGCCAGAGCTGCAGCGGGTAGGCGAGGAGGAGGAGCAGGCTCAGGCCGCGGGTGGGCCAGGCGGGCAGGAGCGCCGCCGCCGGCAGGAGGAGCGCCCAGAAGAGGATGCGCCGCACGTCGACGACGAAGTGGCGCTCGGCGGCGCCGCCGTGCAGGTCGGCCCCCTGCGCGTAGGCCTGGCCGGTGCGGCGGGCGCGGCGCCACCACTGCGAGAAGCGGGTCATGGCCGCGTCGTGCGTGGCCATGGGCTCCTCGAGCTGCAGGACGCGGCCGCCGCGGCGGCGCAGCCGCAGGCAGAGCTCGTCCTCCTCGGCCGCCACCACGTCGTCGCGGAAGCCGCCGGCCGCGCGGAACGGCGCGGCACGCACGAGGAAGATGCCGCCGACCGCCTTGGCCTCGCCGGCCGGCCGCTGCCACTCGAGCGCGCAGAGCCGGTTGTAGACGCTCGCCTCGGGGTGGAGCTCGCGGAGCCGCCCCGCCACGACCGCCACGTCGGGCGCCCCCTCGAGCGCCGCCAGGCCGCCCGCGAGCCAGTCCGGGTCGAGCGCGCAGTCGCCGTCGACGAGCTGCACCGCGTCGAGGCCGGGGTGGAGCGCGGTGAGCCGCGCGATCCCCTCGTTGCGGGCGCGGGCCGCGCTGAAGGGGCGCGCCGGGTCGAGCGGGAGCACCTCGACGCCGAGCGAGCGGGCGAGCGCCGGGCTGCCGTCCGTGGAGCCGGAGTCGACGTAGAGGAGCGGGGCGCCCGTCGCGGTGGCCGCGTCGAGGGATCGCCGCAGACGGGCCCCCTCGTTCCGCCCGATCACCACGATGCCGGCCCGCATGCACCCCGAGCATAGCCGCCCGGCGGAGGGTGTGGCGTCG
Source organism: Anaeromyxobacteraceae bacterium (assembly GCA_035719085.1). GTDB lineage: Bacteria > Myxococcota > Myxococcia > Myxococcales > Anaeromyxobacteraceae > JADKCZ01. Next base: position 5,153 of record DASTGK010000240.1, on the reverse strand, counting down.
CCCCGGGGGGTGCCCCAGAGGCGCGCGACAGGCTCACGTCGTGGGGACGAGGGACGTGCCCGGCCGCGCGGGGGCCGGCGCGATCCGCGGGCGCGGCCGGCGTCGCCGCCGGTGGGCGCGCGCCTCCTTCACGAGCAGGCTGAAGGAGGCGAGGGCGCCGCCGAGCACCGGGAAGACGAGCACCACCTCGGCGTTGAGCAGGCTGTCGACCGCCCCCATGAGCATGGCCACCGCGAGCGCCGTGGCCGGCGCGAGGCGCCGGTCGCCCCAGTGGCGCCCCGGGAACGCGCGGACGAGGAGCCACGGCGGCAGGAGCAGCACGAGGCCGAGCGCGGCGAGCCCGCCCACGCCGAGCACGCCGAGGGTGATGATCCAGAGGCCGTCGGTGATGGAGATGTCGCGGCCGCGCTCGTCGTAGACGCGGAAGCCGCCGCCGGCGCGCCCCCAGCCGAGCCAGGGGTGCTGCAGCGCCTTGGCGATGAGCATGTCCTCGTTGAGGAGGCGGAACTCGAGCGACTCGGCCCGGTCGGCGCCGGCCGCGTCGGTGGCGGCGGCCACCAGCCGGTCGCCGGCCCAGCCGGTGAGGCGGGCGGCGCAGTAGGCGGGCGGCACGAGCGCCAGCGCCACCACGAGCGCGGTGGTGCGGAGCCGCCGCGTCGCCTCGAGCGCCGCGAGCCCGGCGCCGAGGAGCGCGATGGAGCCGACCGACTTGCAGAGGAGCGTCATCGCCACGAGCACGGCGCCGGCCCAGGCGATGGGGATCGGCCCGACCGTGCGCCGGGCGCCGGTCCGCCAGAGCCAGAGGGCGGCCACCGCGGCGCTCGCCATGAAGAGCGCCACCATGAGCGGGTGCTGCAGGAAGACCATCGGCCGGAACAGGCCGTAGAGCGAGGGCCGGTAGGTCTGCGAGAGGTGGTGCTGGTAGAAGCCGTAGACGATCCGGTGGAGCTGGGGGCTCATCCGGATCTCCCAGAGGCAGAAGGGGACGTAGGCGAGCGCCCCCGACACGAGCGCCAGCGCCAGGTCGAGGAGGCCGCCCGGATCCCCCAGGTAGACGCGGCCGAGCAGCCAGGGCACGCCCCAGGCGAGCAGCCCCTCCAGCACGGCCGAGCCCCCTTCGTTGGCACCCAAACCGTTTGCCAGGGCCGAGGCGGCCGGCAGCAGGCAGAGGACGACGACCGGCAGGTCGAGCAGGCGCGGCCGGAAGGAGCGCCAGCGCCCCCAGTCGAGCGCGAGGCTCACGAGGAGCAGGACCACCGAGACGAGCGAGGCCTTGGTGCGGACGTGGAGCACGTCGTACATCGGGATGAGCTCGGGGCGGCCGTCGAACCAGGGCAGGAAGAGCCAGCCGCCGACGAGCGCGGCGAGCAGCCCGCGGCGCGGGCCGAAGAGCTTGAAGGCCGCGATCGCCAGCGGCGGGTAGGCCGCCATGGCGAGGTACACCGTGATGTCGACCCGTCCGTTCATCCGCGGCGCGCCCCCCGGCGACCCATCGACGCTAGCACGATAGGCGCGGCGCCCTCCCGCCGCGCCCGATCGAGGGGTCCCGTGCTCGCACGACACGCCGACGGCGGCGCGACGCACGCGGTGCCAAGGAGGTGCTGTTCCCCGGCGCCGCGCTGGACTAAGAATCGCCACCGTGCCGGTCCGGGGTCGCCCGGCCGCGGCGGGGGAGGGTGGTGGCGTGCCCGAGACGGCCGAGGGAGCAGGCGCGCGCCGCGAGGCCGGAGGGCCCGAGGCCGAGCCCGGCGAGTCGCCCGCCGGGGCCTGCGGCGCCGTCGCGCCCGCGTCGGCGCGCTCGGTGGTGCGCGCCTCGATCTGGACCATCGGCGGCTTCGGCGTCGGGCAGGTGCTGCGGCTCGGCGGCAACCTCGTCCTGACGCGCCTCCTCTACCCGGAGGTCTTCGGCCTCTCGGCGCTCGTCACCGTCTTCCTGCAGGGGCTCTTCATGCTCACCGACGTGGGCATGGGGCCGGCCATCGTGCAGAGCCCGCGCGGCGAGGCCCCGCGCTTCCTCGCCACGGCCTGGACCATCCAGATCATCCGCGGCGGCGTGCTCTTCCTGGCGGCCTGCGCCATCGCCTGGCCGGCGGCCGAATTCTACGGCCAGCCGCTGCTCCGCCAGCTCCTGCCGGTGGCGGGGATCAACGTGCTGGTGAGCGGCTTCGACGCCATCTCCTGGCACGTGGCCCAGCGCCGCCTGCAGCTCGGCCGGCTGACGCTCGTCGAGCTGGTGAGCCAGGTGGCGTCGCTCGCCGCCATGATCGGGCTGGCCGCCGCCGACCGGGCCGTCTACGGCCCGAACCACCCGGGGGCCGTCTGGGCGGTCATCGCCGGCGGCCTGGTGGCGAGCGCCGTCCGGCTCGCGCTCAGCCACACGGTCCTGCCGCGGGTGAGGCACCAGCTGCTGCTCGATCCCGAGGCGCGCCGCGCGCTGCTGCGCTTCGGCGGCGGCATCTTCGTCAGCTCGACGCTCTTCTTCCTGGCGGGCCAGGCCGACCGGCTGCTCTTCGGCCGGATGCTCTCCATCGACGTCTTCGGCGTCTACAACATCGCCGCCATGCTGGCGATGCTGCCGACCGCGGTCATCCAGACCCTCGGCAGCCGCGTCCTCTTCCCGGCCTACAGCCGGCTGGCGGGCCAGGACGGGTTCGCCGCGGCGTTCAAGCGGGCCCGGCTCCCCATGCTGCTGCTCGGCGCCGCCGCCGTGAGCGCCATGATCGCCTGCGGGCCGGAGCTGGTGCGGCTCCTCTACGACGCCCGCTACGCGCAGGCCGGCTGGATCCTGCAGTTCCTGGCCGTGGCCGCCTGGTTCACCGTGCTCGAGACGACCAACGGCTCGGCGCTCCTGGCGCAGGCGCGCGTCTCCTGGCACGCCGCCGACCAGGGGGTGAAGCTGCTCCTCGTGCTGATCCTCGTGCCCATCGGCCTCCGGATCGACGGGTTCCGGGGCGCGCTCGTGGCGCTCGTGCTCGCCGACCTCGGCAAGTACCTGGCCTCGGCGGTGGGCGTGGCCGTGCGCGGGCTGCAGGACGTGGGGCGCGACGCCGTCTTCACCCGGCTCATCGCCGGCACGGCGGCGGCGGGGGCGGCCGCCGGGGAGGCGCTCGACCACCAGGCCGGGAAGCTGGCCGGCTTCCTGGGGGCGGCGGCGGTGGCCGGCGGCGCCTGGGCGGTCACCGCGCTCCACGCGCTGCGGCGGGCGCGCCTGGCGCCGCCGGTCGACGTCTCGTCACCCGCGGCGGGGATCGAGTAGGGCTGCGCCGCCGGCGCTACGCCGCCACCCGCGTCGGCGCCGGCTGGCCCGGCGCGGCCACGCGCTCGCCCACGAGCCGCGCCAGGAACGAGGCGAGGATCCCGATGAGCAGGAGGTCGAACGGCAGGCGGAAGCGGATGCGCGGGTAGAAGACCGAGCTGAGGAGCACGTTCGACAGGTAGAGGAGGAGCAGCGCCGCCTCGAGCCGCGTCGGCGGGTAGCGGCGCAGGAGCAGCAGCCGCGCCAGGAGGAGCAGCACCATCGGCCCCCACGTGGCGAGCATGACGAGGTCGCGCAGCGGGCTCTGCTCGGCCTTCACGGCGAGGTCGTTCCGGTAGCTGAAGTAGTAGAGGCACTTCTTCAGGTAGAGGCGCGCCGCCTCGGCCTTGTGGGCGCCGATCCAGGCGAGCGCCTCGCGCCGGTAGTAGTCGCTGATGGCCACCTCGTCGTCGCCGTAGCGCCGGTGGGCCTCCTCGACGTAGCGGCCGAGGTCGACGTCGCGCGCCGAGACGCCGCCGCCGAGCATGGTGTCGGTCGCCTCGGAGTTGCCCTGCAGCAGGTTGATGCCGTTGTTGGTCGAGATGGGGATGAACCGCCCGAAGGCGACGAGGTTCCGCGCCGACCAGGCGCCGACGAGGCAGGCGACCACCGCCACCAGCGCCGCGGCGCGCCGCAGCCGCGCCGGCTGGCCGAGCACCCAGGGCAGGAGCGCCACCACCGGCAGGAGCATGAGGAAGGACGGGACGGTGAGGACGAGCAGGCCGTAGGCCAGCCCGGCGAGCGGCCCGTCGCGCCGCCAGTCCCCGTCCCGCCCCACGAGGTAGACCGTGAGGAGGAGGAGGAAGCCGGCCAGCGTCTGCGGGAAGAGCGTGCCGGCCGCGTAGAAGAGCACCGGGTAGCCGACCACCAGGAGGCCCGCGATCGCCCCGGCGAGCGCCGCCCTCCGCTCCGCCAGGAGCCGGTGGAGGACGAGGATGCTGAGCGCCAGCGCGGCGAAGTTGCCGAGCCGCACCGCCGGGACGCCGAGCCCGAGGAGCCGGAAGGCGGCGATGAAGAACGGGTAGCCGGGCGGGCGCCAGGCGGTCGGCGTCACCGCGTCGTAGCCGAAGGTGCGGGCCGCGGCCAGGTTGCCGCCGATGACGAGGTAGTCGCCCTCGTCGCCGTAGCGGACGACGTCGCCGAGGTGGAGGGCGTAGGCGGCCCCGGCGAGGAGGACGAGCGCCGCGAGCCCGGCGGCGACGCGGCCGCTCCGTTGCTCCAGCGCGGTGGCGGCTCGTCGGATCATGCGCGGAGGCTAGCCCCACCGTATCGGGCCCGCAACGCGGTGCGTCTGGGACACGATTTGGGGGTAGGCTTGGGCGCGATGGCGGGTCCTGGCAGCGGAGCGGCGGCGCTCCCGTCGGTGTCGGTGGTCATCCCGGTGGGCCGCGACGGCGCGGCCCTGCCCGGGCTGCTCGACCGGCTCGCGGCGGTGCGGGCCGAGCACGCGCTCGACCTGGAGGTGATCGTCGTCGACGAGGGGGCCGGCGGCGCGGCGCTCGTCGAGGCGAGGGGCGACCCCTGGCTGCGCCGGCTCGAGCCGGGAGGGGTGCGCGGCTTTGGCGCGGCGGCGGTGGCCGGGCTGCGGGTGGCGAGGCGGGAGGCGGTGCTCGTCATGCGGGCCGACGGCCTCCACCCGCCGGAGCGGATCCCCGACCTCCTGGTCGCGCTCGGGCAGGGGAACGACTTCGCCATCGGCGTGCGCGCCACGCCCGCGGCCGGGGCGGGCGGCCTCGTGCGCCGGCTGGAGCGGCGGGCGGCGGCGCTCCTGGCGCGCCCGTTCACGCGGACGGCCGACCCGCTCTCCGGCTTCTTCGCGCTCCGGCGCGCCGCCCTGGAGCGGGCCGAGCCGCTCAAC
>DASTGK010000239.1:0-34909 GCA_035719085.1 Anaeromyxobacteraceae bacterium | reverse complement strand
TACACGGTCTCCCTCGTCGTCACCGACGCGTGCGGCCCGAGCGCGCCGCTCACCTTGACGATCCAGGCGGTCGAGGGCGCGCCGATCGCGATCGTCGCCGGCTCGGATCGGCCTGCCTTCACCTTCCCGGCGCCGGAGGTCGCGATCGACGCCTCCCAGACCTACGACCCCAACGGTGACCCGATCTGGTTCACGTGGGTCCTCACGCCGCCCGCCGGGAGCGCCTGCGCGCTCGCGGACCCCGGCGCGCCCGTCGCCCGGTTCAAGCCTGACGTCGAGGGGTACTACGACCTCGCGCTGACGGTCTCGGACCACGGCCCTGAGCCCCTCTCCTACGCGAGCCAGGCGCACGTCGTCGTCGGTGTCTTCCACCCGGCGCTCGGCGTGCCGTACGACTCGAAGGACGTGGCCTACAGCGGCGCGCTCGACCGGTTCGTCATCGTGACGAGCGAGCCAGCGCTCCGGATCGTGAACCCGCACGACGCCACGACGACGATGATCGCGCTGGACGCGTCCGCGTACGCCGTGAGCCTCTCGCCGGACGGGAGCCAGGCGGCGGTGTCGCAGCGGACCCACTTCTCGGTCGTGGACCTCGTCGGCGGGAAGGTCACCGGCACCTTCGCGCCTGCCGACTCGAGCTGGACCTACGACGGGGGTGACGTCGTTCTGGACGGCAAGGGGTGGGCGTATGCGTTCCCGGCGGTGAGCATCACCGCCGGGCCGCTCGTCGTGAAGCTGTCCGACGGGACCGTGACGAGCGGCTCCTCGTTCGCCGACCCCGAGACCTCGCCGGGGGCGAAGCCGAAGCTCGATCCGACCGGCGCGACGATGTACGAGCTCGGCCAGTACACGAATGGGATCCGCCGCTTCTACGTATCACCCGGCGCGATCACCTTCGGCGGCACGAACTCCGGCAGCGGGGCGGAGGTGTCCGGGCCCTTCCTCTCGCCGGACGGCGTGCGGATCTACACCGGGACCGGGACGATGTGGTCCCCCACCGACCTCACCCCGGGCGCCTCCCTCCGCGCGCCGGGCGAGACGACCACCTTCGGCTTCATCGACGACTCGATCGCCGCGGGGAAGATCCTCGCCACCTGCGGCGGCCTGTACGGCCCGGACTCGTTCCGGCTGTACGACCGGTACTCGTTCGCGCTCCTCGAGAAGCGGTTCTACCCGGCAGTCATCTCGAACGGGACCGCGACCACGGGGATCGTCACCGGGGCATACTGGAAGCCAAACGGCTCCGGCTACTACGTCGTGTTCGTCTGGTCGGGCTTCACCGGAATCGCCGAGTACCCCTGACCCGGCTCACCCCTTCGATACCTGGCGCAGCCGCGACGCGGGCGGCCAGGTCGGCTCGGCGACGCCGAACGGGTCCTGCCCCCCGATGTCGGTGTTCGTCGGTTTACGGGTTGTCCTGGCACGGTCATCCTGCGAACCTCGCCGCATGCCTGCGATGCGGCGCCACGGGGCGCGACCTCCAACCTGCGCTTCGAGGTCCGCCGGCAGCGGAGTGCCGCGAACGGGCCTGGTTGCGCACGCGCTCCAGAGACACCATGTCTCCGTGGCAGCCGCAGCACTCGGGCTCCTCACGCTTCTGCCGGTGCTCTTGCTCTTCATCGGTGAGTCGATTGCCTTCAACCTTGCGGCAGCCGAGACGTCACCACCGCCCGACGCGGCAATCCAAAGCGCGTGGCGCGATGTCAGGATCTTGGGCGCCCTGGGGTACGGAGTGCTGTACGTCGCGTGCGGCTGGCGCTCCGGAACCCGGTGGCGCGGCTGCCGAGCGTACCTCGCGGCGTTCGCGGCCTACGCTGCGCTCTGGTGGGCGCGGATGGCGAGCGTGGACTTCCCGCGGCAGGCGTCGCTCCACGGGATTCTCTACGCGCTCGTGGAGAGCCGGAGCGATATCGCCTACGTCGTCGTGCTCGTGGCCTACTGCGCCGTCTTGATCCGCGGCATCGCGCGCCCTGGAGCCGGCTGAGGCGCTGTGCTCGCGCAGCGTCGCTTCGGCGCCGCCCCGCCTCGGCCTCGAAGATCTCGTCGAGCGAGCCGGCCGGCGCCTCCGCCCCCAGTAGCCCGGCCAGGGTCGGCGCCAGCTTCCGCTCGAAGAGGCGGTCCGAACGGCGGAGACGGTCGAGCATGATCCGGGCAGCGACCGGATGGCGTGCGAGCGGCTCCAGGACGGCACCCTCCGTCCCGTCGTTCACCAACTCCTCGACCCGCTCGGCGAGCCGGCCGTTCCACATGGCCACCATCTGCTGCGCGGCGGAGGCGGAGCGGTCCGGCTCGTCTCGTCCGACCGGCGCAGCGCCCTTCCATGCCGGCTCTGGCAGCGTGACGGGCTCGCACGCTGGGGGCGCCGTCGACGTGACCGGGCCCGGAGCCAACGCGACGCAGAGCAGGACTGGGGCTGCACGGAGGCGCATCCGGTGATGATACTTCGTGTGAAGCGATCGCCCACCAGCATCCCGAACCCCTAATACGGCGTCCCGCCCTCGGCGACGAGCCGCTCGCGCCACATGGCCTCGAGCTCCGCGAGGTCGCTGGCCGGATCCCAGCCCGGCACGTCCTCGGGCTCGAGCTCGTCGAGGACCGCGATCTCGAAGGCGTCGAGCCCCCCGGCCTTCCAGTCGTCGAGGAGCGCCAGGTTCGGGTTGGTCGAGGGCGTGATCTCGAACCGGATCCGGTTCATGCCGCCCGGCAGGTTCCGCGTCGCGTGCAGCTGGAAGCGGCCGCTGGCCCGGTGGCGGACGACGAAGACGCCCATCGGTGGCGGCGCGCTCCTGTAGTCGCGCTTGAGCTCGCTCCTGGTCTTCATGGTTGTACCCGGGTGTTATTGAGCCGTCTTGTACCTGGGGACCGTCCGCCCGGCAAGGTGGGCGGCCACCCACACCGCCGCTCGAGTCCGACCACCGCAGCAACTCGTTCCACTCTCCGACATGCTCACCGTCCGTGATATCGTCGCTCCGTCGAGCGCGCGGCGGCGCGCCGGAGGGACGTCCATGCGAACGAGGACGCTGTGGCTCCTACCCGTCGCGCTCCTGCTCGGAGCGTGCCAGTTCAGCCGGGTCTCGAAGCCCGAGGCGTTCGGCCCCGGCAAGGCGCTGGCGGTGGTCACGGTCTACTCGACGTCGAAGGTGGAGCTGACGCACGAGACCCCCGGCATCGGGATGCCTGGGGTCATACCGTCTCAGTACCGCGAGGAGCTGGCCCCGACCTCGGCGTTCTTCTCCGACACCAAGGCGACCGTGCTCCGCGTGCTCGGATCGAGCCGCCACTTCCGGCTCGTCCCGGAGCAGGCGGTCCTCTCCTCGGGCGCCTACGCCGCGGCGCGCCCCGACGCCCCGGCGATGCTCGGGGTCCGGTTCGTCACGCCCCCCGGGTACAAGCTCCTCACCGACCTCCCCCAGGTCGGCGCCGTCGCGCGCGCGGCGGGCGCGGGCGGCGGGCTCATCGTGCGCATCGAGCACCGCTGCTCCTGGGGAGAGCGGGCCGGCACGGTCGCCGGCAAGGTGAGCGTGTCGGTGGGCGCCGTCGATCGCGCCGGCCAGACCATCTGGATGGAGCACGAGACGGCGCAGGCGGACCTGCTTGCGGCGATGGGATCGGGCGGCGTGAACGTCGCGGCGCTCCGGGCGTCGCTCGTGCAGGCGGCCGAGCGGGCGGCGCGCCAGATCCTGCGCGACCTCGACGCGCAGCTGCGCGGCGGGTGACGCGCCCGTCAGAACGCGGCCGGGTTCGCCTCGACGATCGCATGGATCGCCGCGGCGTCGCCGGGCGCGCCCCGCTCCCGCAGGCGCGCCACGATCGTCCGGATCTCCTCCGCCGGGCGGTTCTGGAGCAGCTTCTCCTTCCCGTCCACCGCGTCGAACGCCACCTCGAGCACGAGCACGCCCGCGACGGCGTTCTGGTACATGGTGGTCGATGGGGCGGAAGCCACCCTCCGGCTGCCACCGCCCCATGAGCGCCTCGAGCACGGCCGCCTTGCGCGCCGGGACCTCGACGCGGGGGTTCGCGCCGTCTGCGGAGGCGTGGGACGCGGCTCTTCGGTCACGATCCATGGCCACTTCGAGGCGCTGCATCTGGCCTGTAGATGCGCGCAAAGATCCAGTCGAAGACCGCTCCGATGGTCCTCTTGAATGGACCGAGCTCGACCGGGAAGTAGTAGGCGGAATCGAACCATCCCCGGTCGCGGTAGTAGTCGAAGTCTCTGTCGCCTTCGGTGAGCGCCTGCCTGACGCACGCGCGGCCCATCCGAAACCCCATGAGCTGGAAGAGTGATGGTGCGCACAGTGCCGGCCTGGAGAGCTGCTCGTAGAAGCGCCTGCTCTGCCTGGCCAGGACCTTGTCCATCCGGCGCCGGTGCTTCTCCGCCATCGGCTCGAGCCCGGTGATGCAGCTTCCCTCGACGACATTGAAGCCCAGGCCGGCTCCGACGAACGCGAGGTACTTCACGATCTTGCCGCCGCCGTAGAACCCTTGGACGACGATGCTCGTGAAGGCCTTCCCGTGGAAACACGGACGATGAAATATGAAGCCAAGCCTGTCGAGCAGCGCCTTCATGATCGCGGAGACCTGAAACGAGTAGTTTGGCGAGGCTAAGACGACCCCGTCGGAGGCCATCATCTTTTCGATGAGCAGGTCCCGGTCGCCCCGGAGCGGGCAAAACTCCTCCCCCCGTGAGAAGCAAGCCTTGCAGCCGCGACACAGGCCGAGGTTGAACTCGCTCAGGAAGACGACCTCGACCTGGACGTTGCCGTACGACTCCAGCCTGGCTAGGAACTGGCGCGTAGCGGTGTACGTGAGGCCCCTCTGTTTGCGCCCGCTGCCGATGAACGCGGTGACGGTCTTCATGTGTCGGCGCTCCTCTCTGACTATTCGTGCTCAGCGCCGTAGAGCGCCTTCACGATGCAGGTGCCGGGGCTGAGGGCGCGCCCGCTGCGTGGAGGCTCCCTCTCGAGAGACCACACGGATGTCGGACGCGCCAGCGCGACGTGCGCCGCGACGAGGCGCGCCGCCTCACGGACCTCGCCGGCAGAGGCCAAGGTCACCGGGACGGAAGCGCTCGTACCTCGACGATGGCGTCGTGAGCGTAGATCCCGTCGAAGTGGGCGAGGTGGCGGAGGATCGCCTCGGGCGACTCGGCGCGCACGACGTGGAGGGCTCGGCCATCGCCGCTCGCGTGCGGAAGAATCTGCCAGCCCGTCGGAGGTCCACCCGCGGCGGCGAGGCGCCGCCGGAACTCGTCCATCCTGCCGGGCAATGGCCCGCCCACGAAGTAGTAGGTGTTCATGGCTCCACCTTGCTGGTTGGCTCGACTCGAGGTGATCACGCCAGAGCGCGATGAGCGTTCGGCGCGTGCGTCCGAAGGAAGCTCCCGACGCGGGCCCGCACCTCGTCCCGGTGCGTGAAGATGCAGGCGTGCTCGCCGCCGGGGATCGCGAGGAGCTCCGCCCCGGGGATCCGCTCCGCGAGCCTCCTGCCGTGGAGCTCGAAGGGCACCAGGGGATCCTCGGTCCCGTGCACGACGAGGGCCGGGACCTCGACGCGCTCCAGGGCGTACTCCGTCGAGCGCGCCACGGCGATGTCGTTCTCGGTCCCGCGGAGGCGAAGGTGGGGCCGGTCGAAGGTGCTCGCCAGGAGCTCCGCGAAGAGCTCGCGCGCGACGGGATCGGCGATGGAGCGCCCCGCCGCGCGCCGAGGATCGTGCTCGGCCCTGCGACGCATCGCGTCGGCGAACCAACGCCAGCGCAAGAGCCGCTTCGTGAGCTGGAAGGACATCGGGATCTTGGTCGCGACCCCGCCGCTGCAGGTCGAGACGAGGACCAGCGCCCAGCAGCGCTCCCGGTGGCGCAGCGCGAACTCGAGCGCCGACGGGCCTCCTCCGGAGACCGCCATGACCGCCACCGAGCGGACGCCCAGGGCATCGAGGGCCGCGGCGTAGAGGTCGGCCTGCTCCGCCGGGGAGCGCCCGGACCGGAGCGCGGTGCCGAGATAGCCAGGGCGGGAGACCGCGAGGTACCGGTACCCGGCGTCTCCGATCGTCCGTGCGAGCAGGAGCGACTGGTCGTGGCCACCCATCGCGCCGTGCAGCGCCAGCACGCAGGGGCCTTCTCCGACCGTCACGTGCTCGAGCTTCCCGCGCGAGGTCTCGATCAGCACGGGGCCTTGCTCCGGAAGGGCGCGGATTGTCATCGGATCCCGCCGAGCCACCTCGCGAGGAACGGCGACTCGGCGATCAGCTCCACGCCGTCCAGCCGGCGGAGCTCGTCCATGGCCGCCGGCTCTACCTGGCAACCCTCCTTGAGCACCAGGCGGAGCTTGCCAGCCTGCCCTGCCCGGCCCACGCGGATCGCCCCCCGGATCCCGACGAGCGCCGTCAGGTCGACGAGCCCATGGACCTCCAGCCGGTATCCGTCCGCCGCGAAGTTCGCGTCGATCTTGTAGGTCATATCCGAGCTCGCCCTCCTCATGCCGCCTCACCAAGCATCAACGGCGCCACACGCAACCATCCTGAACTACATGCCTCTTTCGATTCCTCACCACGGCTCGCTAGCCACTCTTCGCCGCCAGCAATAGACTGCGACTCTTGAGAGGTGGGCATGGGAGTCTCGTCTATCGAGCTCGCCCTGGCCGTGGTCGCGAGGCCGCTGTCGGTGGACGTGCTCGTCGAGTGGGGCCTGGCGCGACCGAGCGAGCTCATCGCGTGGCTCGACGGCGCGCGCGAGCGCCGCGTGCTGGCCGACGATGGGCACGCGGAGCCCGGTCACTACCGGCTGAGCGACGAGGCCCGAGCCCGGACGCTGGCCGCCGCGACCGCCGACGACTTCCGCGTCCTCGCCTGCCAGCCGGCCCTCGTCCCCGAGCTGCTCGGCGCCGCGCGGCGGGAGGCCCCGCGCCGCGGCACGCGGATGGCCTTCGAGGTCTACCGCGCGGTGTTCGAGTCGGTGCCGCCCGAATCCTTCCCGGGCGGAGCCGGCGGCTACGTCGCCGCCATGGTCGAGAGCCTGCGCCTGTACCGCGGGAGCATGAAGGCGCTGGGCGGCGCGCTGGACCGGGCCATCGCCCTGGCGACGGAGCGAGGGGATCTCGCCTCGCAGGCGCAGCTCCTCGCGGCACGCGCCCTGGGAGCCCTGATCGACGGGAAGGCGGACGAGTGCCAGGCCCTGCTGGAGCGGGCCCGCGAGGCGGCCGATGCCGCCGGCGCGGCGGTGCGCACCGACGTGCTCGGCTACGCGGCGTGCGGCCTGGTGTTCTCGGGGCGCCTCCGCGAGGGGATCGCGGCGTTCGAGTCCCTGCTCGGCGACGTGCCCGCGGACGCGCTCTCGACCGGTGACGATCCGCTCATCGACTCGGAGCCGTGCAGCGCCACGCCCTCGGCCGCGCAGCTCGTGCTCGCGACGGCCTACTCGGAGGCGGGCCAGCACCCGCGCGCCCTCGACCTGCTGCACCGGCTGCTCGCGCTCGGCGAGCGGCGCGGCAACCCGCGGATGATCGAGGAGGCCCGCCTTTTCCTCGGCCTGCTGCACGCGAAGCGCGGCGAGTACGAGGCCGCGCTCGAGTACGTCGAGGGCTCCTACGCCCACTTCGCTACCGGCGAGGACGAGCCGAGCTACGGCTGGTTCGCGGGCGTGGCGCTGGCGCTGGTGCGCGCCCACCAGGGGCGCCTCGCGGAGGCCCGCGCCGCGCTGGACGCGGGCGCGGCGGCGTGGAGGCGGGCGGGCTCACCGCCCATCGGCAGCGAGCCCTACGACCTCTTCGAGCGGCTGGAGGCGGCGGGAGAGCCGGCGCCGGCCGGCATCGACGTCGTGGCGGAGGCGGAGCGGGCCACGCGCCTGCCGCTCCCCCATACGGCCGGCTTCGGCCACCGCTTCCTCGCCGGGCGGCTGGCGCGCGCGGCGCGGACCGGCGAGGAGCTCGCGGCCGCGGCGGCGCGCCTGGAGACGGCCGCCGGCCTCCTCCGCGAGTCGGGATCGAGCCACGAGCTGGCGCGGGTCTGCGCCGAGGCCGCCGCGCTGGCGGAGCGGCGCGGCCGGGCCGACGAGGCGCGGCGCTGGCGGATCGAGGGCGCGAAGGTGGCGCCTCCGCGCCTCGACCGGGCGCCGGAGGAAGCTGCCCGGCTGCGGTCGGTGGTGCTCGGCCTGGGCCGGCTGCCCGTCGGCGGCCGCGGCGAGGGCTTCTGGGGCGAGATCGCGGCCCGGCTCTGCGAGGGGCTGGGAGCCGAGCGCTGCGCGGTGGTCGAGGTCGCGCCGGCGCCGAGGCTGCTCGCGGCGCGCGGTGGCACACGCGCGTGGCAGGACGAAGTCCTCGCGCGCGCGAGAGACGCGCCGGCGGAGCCTCAGGTGACGGCGGCCGCGGGCGGCCGCGGACAGCTCGTGATCGTTCCCTTCGCGGCGCCTGAGCTGGACCGGCGCGGCTTCATCGTGCTCGAGAACGCCTGGGCCTCCCCGGCGGTGAGCGCGCGCGACGGCGAGCTCCTCGACGCCCTCGGGGTGCAGCTCGGCGTCCTGCTCGGCAACGTCACGCTCTGGCAGGAGCTGGCGCGCGCCCGCGAGCGGCTGGAGCAGGAGAACCGGTACTTCCGCGAGAGCCTCCCCGAGGTCTCCCAGGGCTCGCAGCTGGTCGCGCACTCGCCGGCGATGCGCGAGGTGATGGGGCTCGTCGCCCGGGTGGCGCCCTCCCCCACGGCGGTGCTGATCACCGGCGAGACCGGCGTCGGCAAGGAGCTGGTGGCCCGCGAGATCCACCGCCAGAGCGGGCGGCGGGCCGGGCCGTTCATCGCGGTGCACATCGCGTCGCTGGCGCCGGGGCTCGTGGCGAGCGGCCTGTTCGGGCACGAGCGGGGCGCCTTCACCGGGGCGACCGAGCAGGCCAAGGGGCGCTTCGAGCTCGCCGACGGCGGCACGCTCCTGCTCGACGAGGTGGGGGAGCTGTCGCCGGAGGACCAGGTGAAGCTCCTGCGGGTGCTGCAGGAAGGCACCTTCGAGCGCGTCGGCGGATCGCGCCCGCTGCGGTCGGACTTCCGCCTGGTGGCCGCCACCAACCGCGACCTGAAGGCCGAGGTGCGGGCCGGACGCTTCCGCGAGGACCTCTACTTCCGGCTCTGCGCCTTCCCCATCCGCGTGCCGCCGCTGCGCGAGCGGCGCGAGGAGATCCCCACCCTGGCGCTCTACTTCATGGAGCGCATGGCGCGGCAGCGCGGCGTGCGCTTCGAGGGGATCGGCGCCGCCGACATGGAGCGGCTCGTCGCCTGGGACTGGCCCGGCAACGTGCGCGAGCTCGGGCACGTCATCGAGCGGGCGGCGCTGCTGTCCGAGCCGCCCAGGCTGCGCATCCCGCCGCTGGAGGGTGGCCTCACGCGCGCGGCCGCGCCGAAGGCGGCGGAGCCCGAGGGCCCCTGGGTGACGCTGGCCGAGGCCGAGCGGCGCTACGTCGGCCGGGTGCTGGAGCACACCGGCGGGCGCGTGACCGGCGCGGGCGGCGCGGCCGAGCTGCTCGCGCTCAAGCCCTCCACCCTCAACTTCCGCATCCGCAAGCTCGGCCTCACCGGCCTGCTCGACTCGGTCCGCGCCCGCAGGCCGCGCCAACGCCAGGTCTGACCCGCTGACGCGCAGCTCACAGCCCGCTGCCACTCGCAGCCGGCTGCCAGCAGTCATCCAGGACGCCACGCGCCGTTGTCCTGTGATTCCGAACCGTTGCAGTCGCGCACGCCCGGTGCAACGTCCCGGTCCCAGGCCCCGCCATTTCGAGCGGCACCGCCATGGAGACCGGAATGCAGACCTCCGTCACTACGAGCAGGCCGCCCGCCCCCACGCCCCAGCCCACGGCTTGGCACGAGGGCGCTGCGGGCACGGTGTCCCACTCGGCGGCGGTGCGCATCGAGCGCTACTCATCCATCGACGAGGTCCCCCTCGCGATCTGGGAGCCGTTCGCCTCGAGATCGGCGGTCGGACTCGAGGCCGGGCACCTGCGCGCGGTCGAGGTGTCTCGCATCAACGACCTCCGGCCCTACTACCTGATCGGCTACGCCGCGGGCGAGCCGGTCGGGATCGCCTCCTGCTTCGCGATCGACCTGGATCTCTCCCCGCTGGTCACGGACGATCCACCCGAGGTGGTCGCCGCCGTGAAGGCCTGGAACCGCGGCTTCATGGAGCTGCGCGTGGTCGAGGTGGGCCACGTGGCGTCGCTGGGGACGGCGGTCGAGGCGCGCCCCCGCTTCCAGGCCGCGTTCCTCCGGGCGCTCGCCGCCGAGGTGGACGAGATCGGGCGGCTCGAGGGCGCCGATCTGGGCGTCGTCCGCGACGTCGGGGCCGCACGGTACGAGGACTTTCGCGTCCTCGAGGAGGACGGCTACCGGCCCACCATGGGCTTCCCCATCGCGCGGCTGGAGCTCGCCTGGACCAGCTTCGGCGGCTACCTGGCGGCGCTCAAGCACAAGAAGCGCGCCGACGTCCTGCGCAAGCGGGCCGCGCTCGACGCGCCGGGGATCGCGGTCGAGGTCATCGAGGACTACGGCCCGCACGCCGAGCGGCTCGCCGAGCTGTGGGGTCAGGTGGCGCGGCGCCACGGCGAGTACGAGCACGAGCGCCTGACCCCCGCCTACTTCGCCGCCATGGCGCGCCACCTCCGGGGGCGCAGCCACGTGGTCGCCATCACGCTCCGCGGGACGATCGTGGCCTTCGGGCTCGCGCTCATCGGCGACGACGAGTACTTCGGGTCGGCCGAGGGCATGGACTACGGCGTGCGCGACGCCTACGAGCTCTACTCGAACCTGTTCTTCGAGACGATCCGCGTCGCCTGCGAGCTGGGGAAGCAGACCGTCAACCTCGGCATCACCACGTACGACTTCAAGGCCGCCCTCGGGGCGGAGCTCCACCCCTGCGTCTACTTCGTCAAGGCGTTCGGGCGGCCCGAGCTCAGCGCCGCCTGGGCCGACCTCTTCCGCACCAAGCTCGTCGTCACCGACTCGCTCTTCAGCATGGAGGGGACGGTGGTCGACCTGCCGGCCATCGTGCGGCTCGTCGAGCGGCACGGCGCCCGGCTGATGCTCGACGAGTCCCACGCCATCGGCGTCATGGGTCCCACCGGCCGCGGCGTCGCCGAGCACTACGGGCTGCTCGACCGGATCGACCTCGTCATGGGCACGCTCAGCAAGTCGCTCGCGTCGATCGGCGGCTTCGTCGCGGGCGATCGCAAGATCATCGACACGCTCCGGCACACCGCCCGCTCCCACATCTTCTCGGCGAGCCTGCCGCCGGCCTCGGTGGCGGCGGCGCTGGAGGCGCTCGAGCTCGTGGACCAGGAGCCGGAGCGGCGCAGGCGGCTCCTGGCCAACGCCCGCTTCCTGGCGCACGGCCTGCGCGAGCTCGGCTACCGGGTGGGCCACCACGGCGGCGGCATCGTGCCGCTCTTCTGCGGCAGCGAGCTCCTGGCCATCGCCGCCTTTCACCGGCTGCTGCAGGACGGCGTGTTCGTGAACCCGGTGACCTACCCGGCGGTGCCCAGGGGGCAGGAGCTCCTGCGGCTCAGCGTGATGGCGACGCACGACGAGGCCATGCTCCGCCGCGCCCTCGAGGTGTTCGCGCGTGCGCGGACCCCCGCGTGGCCGGCGGCGGCGTGACGGAGGCGGCGATGGTCGCGACCGAGCTTTTCACGGACCTGATCGAGGCGGCCTCCCTGGCGCCGTCCGCGGACAACATGCAGGCCTGGGCGTTCCGGCTCCGGGACGGGGCGATCGAGGTGTTCCTCGACCCCCGGCGTCTCCTCCCGACGGACGTCGGCGGCATGTTCGGCTGGATCGGCGTCGGCGCCGCCGTCGAGAACCTGGTGATCGCGGCGGCTCGGCGGGGGCTCGCGGCCACCGTCGAGCTCTCCGCGGCCGGGGGGGCCGCGGAGAGGGCCGCCCTGGTGCGGCTCCAGCCCGACCGTGCGGACGATCCCCT
Source organism: Anaeromyxobacteraceae bacterium (assembly GCA_035719085.1). GTDB lineage: Bacteria > Myxococcota > Myxococcia > Myxococcales > Anaeromyxobacteraceae > JADKCZ01. The sequence goes on along the minus strand of DASTGK010000239.1, from coordinate 22,964 downwards.
CGCCGGATGGCTCGCGGAGCGCGTCACCGATCGGGGCCCGTACGACGCCTCTCCGCTCGGCGCGGCGCTCGTCGCCGACCTCGGCGCGGCCGTGCGGCACCTGGAGGCCGGGGTCCACTGGACCAGCGCGAGGGTCGCGCTGGCGCGGATGGCAGAGATGGACGCGAGCTCCACCTACATCCGCCTCGAGCACGCGCCGCTGCGGGACGAGCTCCTCGGGATCCTGCGCTTCACACGCGGCGAGGTGGAGCGCACGCGCCATGGCCTGGACTTCGAGGCCCTGGGGATGCCGCGCGCCGTGGGCCTCCTGGCCCGCCAGCTCCGGCGGCGTCCGGTCGCCGGAGCGGTGAGCCTGTTCGGCGTCGGCCACCTCGTCGCGAAGGCGTTCGCCCTGCGCCTGCGCTCGGCCGGGGCCCTGTGCCTGGTCACCGCGCGCCGAGCCGGCGCCGCCGGCTACATCGAGGCCGGTCGCGCCATGGAGCGGATCTGGCTGACCGCCACCGCCAGCGGGCTCGCGGTGCAGCCGCACGGGGTCCTCCCGCAGTACCTGACGAAGGTCGAGGCTGAGCCGGAGACCTTCCTCCCCCACCACGCCTGCGCCCTCCAGGCGCTGCGCGCGCCCTTCGACGCGCTCTTCCCGGGCGCTCGCGCCGAGCGCCCCGCCATCTTGCTGAGGATCGGACGATCGCTCGGCGCGACACCCCGGCGCAGCGTGCGGCTCCCGCCCGAGCAACTCATCCGCTGGTAGCCGACTGGTACGATGTCGCCGGGGACGCGACAGGCGCCTTGTGGAGCGCGCCGTCAGCTTCGACCGCGCCCCAGCAGCCTCGCCCCCTCGACCTTGGCGAGGTCCCGGTCGAAGGTTCCGAGCGGCCCGTGTCCCGCCTTCCGAGCCGCCTCGAGGACCAGGACGTCCGAGAAACCGAGCGACGGCCGCTTCCGGAAGTGGGCCAACGCCCGCTCGACGACGTCGGGATCCTGCACCGTGAGCTCCCGGTGGTTCAGGAGCATCTCGACCGCCTTCGCCTGCCCCCGAGCGTCCACCTCGTAGACCGACTCGAGCACCCAGACGGTCTCGACCAGCACGACGTGCGAGACCCAGGCACCGGCTGCGACGAACGACTCCGCCGCCGCGGCCTGCGCCTCATCATCCCGGGCGAGGAGCCGGACGAGGACGTTGGTGTCAACGGCGCGCATGGCGCCTCTTCACGTGGGCGCGGATGCCGGCCTTGAGCTCGGCCTCGCTCCGCCGCGCAGAGACACCGTACGGGAAGACCTCCTCGTGGACCTCCGAGGAGGTGTAACGGCCCGCCCGACGGACGACGATCCGGTCCCCGTCGGCGTTCCACTCGATCACCGAACCGGGCCCGACCCCGAGGCGGCGCCGCACTTCGGCCGGTACGGAGATCTGCCCCTGGGCGGTCACTCGCGACTCGGCGATCTTGCGGTCCTCGGCGCGCATGCCAGAAGCATTACCCGGGTAATGTGCTCGGTCAAGCGCTCCTGCCCCGGATGGCCGCGAGCGCCCGGCCACCTCCCCACGCCGGGTCAGGGCGCGCTTGCGTCCTCCCCCGCTCGCGGCCGCATCGGCGGCTCCTCGCGCGCCTCGGGCGGCGCTGCCGGTCTGCGTGGCTGGCGCGCCGGCGAGCCGCCGGGCGGCGCCCGCACATCCCCCTCGATCTCGCACCAGACGTCGTCGAGGGTGCAGGAGCCGACGTTGCACGGGACGAAGGAGGTGCGCCCTCCGCACTCGATGGATCGCAGCTCGACCCGGCGCGCCGCGTCGCCGCTCGTCGCGAGCGTGATCTCGTCGGCCTCCGCGGCGAGCGCGCAGGCGTTGCCGGTGGCCCAGTCGCCCGCCGCCGGCGTCCCGTAGAAGAGGATCTTCGAGCTCCTGGGGCTCAGCCCCTCAGGGCAGGTGGCGATCGGGCGCTTGATGTTCAGCCCCTCGAAGGCGGTGAGCGACAGCTTCACCTGGTCGGCGGCGGCCGCGGGCGCCAGTGGAGCGGCCCGCTGCCCCGAGCCGCCGAGGGACCGAACCGGGCCGAGGAGGACCGGACTCCCCGCCTCGCGCGCGGTGATGACCACGCCGTGGCTGTAGCAGCCTGCCAGGGCGGCGGCGAGCGCGGTGACCGCGAGGGTGCGGAGGCTGCTCATCTGCCCTCGTCCGCCGGCCGGGTGGCTCCGTCCCGCGACGCGGCGCTCGTCCGGGTCGGCGGCTCGAAGGCCACCGGCGCGCTCCGCCGGCGCGCGACGACGACGCCGCTCACCTCGACCACCTGGCAGCCGGGCAGGATGGGGAGCAGGTTGAGCGGGAAGAAGTAGCCGGTCGCGCAGTTGGAGACGGCGAGCGAGAGGTTCACGACCCCCTCACCGCGCGCCGCGTCGACCCGGCGGTCGAGCTCCTCGGAGAGCTCGACGGTCGTCCCGGTCGCGCCGTAGAGGATCCCGACCGGCGTCCGGCTGAAGCGGAACGACCCGAGCGGCTCGAGCTCCTCGCCCAGCCGGAGCGTCCGGCCGTCGGCGTCGGGGAGCGCCGGCGAGAACGAGATCGGGTGGTGGGCGTGGTCGGCCCGGACCGCGTAGCGGGCGCCGGCGCAGCCGGCCGTGGCGAGCAGCGCCGCGGCGAGGAGGCCGGCCCGGGTCGCCGAGGTCATGGCGCCCCGCCTCCGGCGGCGATGCGTCGGTCGGCCTCGCGCAGCGCCGCCTGGACCGCATCTCCGAGGGCCCGCCGGAGCGCGCCGAAACATGGTCCAGCCTGGCCGAACGCCTGGTCGCAGCGACGCCTCTCGTCGAGCGCGCCGCTGGCGCGCCGCTCGACGCGCGCCAGCTCGCCCCCGGCGCGGTCGCGCACGGCGATCGCCGCGTGGGCGTCGCACGAGCCCGATCGATCGGAGCCCCGGCTTGCCGCGGGCTGGTCGGCGCTCGCGTCACCCCAGCGCGGCTCCGCCTGCCGCGCGGAGAGCTCCACCGTCGGGACGACGTAGAGATCGTAGCCGGGCGGCGCCTCGCCGAAGGCGACGTCGAGCGGCGCGGCGACCCCGGCCAGCATCGAGGCGACCCCCTGCTCGATGAACGGCCTGAGGTGCCTGACCACGCAGCGCCCGTCGGGCAGCCCGACCGTTGCCTCGTAGGGCACCCCCGCGTCGATCACCAGCACCATCCGCCGGGGGCCGTGGTCGCCCACCTCCGCCGGGACGAGCGGCGTCGGGCGAAGCGACACGTCGCCGCCGCACGCGGCGATCGAGGTCGCGAGCCACACCGAGCGGATCGTCCTGCCGAGCCGGTCCATCGCCCCCTCCCGGACCTGCCAAGAGCATGCGAGCGTCCGCGCTCAGCGTCAATGGACTGGCCCGCCAAGGGCTCGTCGACGCGGCGAGGGCAACCGGCCCCGCCCCGTGGCCATCCGGACACGCCGCCGGCCGTGTCCACCTGGGCCCACATGCCGGCTCCGCCTGCGCCACCGCGGGGCCATCCTCGCGTCTTCCCGGCTTCGCCGGCGCCCGCCGCCCAGACCCGGCGCCCCTCTCCCCTGGCCCGCCGATTGCTCACTCCCAGGGTGAACTGGTCGGGTATCATCCGGCGCCATCCTTGGGGGCACCGGTCCCGGTGCGGGAGGAACTCGAATGCACGTCGCGCTCGTCGCGCTGGCGCTCGTCCTGGCTGCGCCGCAGGCCGCCCGGCCGCGGCAAGGCGGGATGCCCGTCGGCAAGGGCACCGAGAGGCCGGTCGTCCGGCTGACCGCGCCGTCCGGCGGCTGGAGCGTCGGGAGGATGCTCAGCGTCGAGGGCACGGTCTCCGACCCGACCGTCGACCCGATCACCCTCTCGATCAACGGCGACCGCTACCTGCTGCGGACCCAGGGCGGCCGCTTCTCGCGCAAGTTCCCGGCGGCGGCCGGCAAGAACGTGGTCGTGGCCACCGCCACCAACCAGGGGGGCACCGCCGAGGCGCAGGTCACCTGCTACGCGCAGATCCCCCCGGTGCCGCTCAAGGTGGTGCTGACCTCCGACACCGACGGCGTCTACACCGACCTCCACGTCTACGAGCCGACCGAGGCGTCGGTGGGGCCGGACGGCAAGCTGGTGCTCGAGAAGATGGCCCACGTCTACTGGGCCAACACGGCGAGCCCCTCGGGCGGGACCTTCTACCTGAACGAGCAGGGCGGCTCCTTCGACCAGCCCGGCTACGGCCCTTACCTCTACGTCCACCGCGCGCCGCCCAAGGGCGTCTTCCTCGTCGCCACCAACTACTGGCCGTCGGGCGACATGGCCCACACGGTCGGCACGCTCAACCTGACGCTCTTCGAGGGCACGCCCTCCGAGACGAAGCGGCTGGTGCAGGTGCCGCTGGCGACGCCGGGCACGACCCGGGTCCTCGCCTGGGTCAACGTCCTCGGCGACGGGCGCGCCGACGTCTTCGTGCCCGGGCAGGACGCTCCCGGCGCCGGCTGGCCGGCCAACCTGGACGAGGTGGCGCGCCAGCTCTCGAAGAAGGGCGGCGGCGCCGACTACGGCGAGCTCTAGCGTGCTCCTCGCCCTCCTGCTCGCGCTCGGCGCGCCGCCCGCCCAGCCCTCCGAGGCGCTGGTCCGCCGGCTCGTCGCCGAGACGGCCGTGGCGCAGCTCGGCCGCCCGGACCCGGCCTGGCCCGAGCCGCAGCGCGACTGCGCCGGCCTGGTGCGCTTCGCCTACCGGACCGCCTTCAAGCGGCTCGATCCGGCGCGCGCTGCCGCCGGACCGTTCCGCGACGTCGCCGGCAACCCGGCCCACTTCGCCGACGCGGCGAGCCTGCTCGCCGGCACCTTCGCGCTCCTGGGGCGCGACGAGGCGGCCCGGCAGCAGCTCCGCTCCGGCGACCTCCTGGCCTTCGCCCGCGAGGACGAGGACGGCGCGCCGGTGCACCACCTGATGCTGGTCGTTCGCCCGGACGATCCGGCCCGGGCGAGGACCCTCGTCGTCTACCACCCGGGAGAGCCGGGGGCGGCCGTCCGCTCCGGCCTCCTCGACGACCTGGTGCGCGAGGCGCCGCGCGGCTGGCGCCCGGTGCCCGAGAACCCCCTCTTCCTCGGCTTCTACCGGCTCAAGGACTGGACGCCATGAACAAGCGCATCGCCCTTCCCCTGGCCGGCATCGCCGCCGCCGCCGTCGTGGCCGCGGCCGCCTACGCCTGGCACCGGCCCAAGGTCGCCGCCAGGAAGAAGGACGCCCGGCCCCCGGTCGCCCTGTCGATCGCCAGCGTGCCGCCCGAGCCCTCCATCTGGCTCGACGTCCACTCGCCCGAGAAGGCCTGGAGGGCGCTGCGCACCAACCCGTGGCTGGCCCGCGCGGCCTCGGAGCCGCTCGGCCAGGGCATGACCACCGGCTGGGCCGGCTTCCTCTCCACCCGCGGCGGCGACATGGCCGACGCCTTCCCCGGCGTGGTGCTCGACGTCGTCGCCGGCAAGCTGCTCGCCGACCCCTTCCGCGTCGTCTTCTTCTCCGGCCCGAGCGCCACGGGCACCCCCGCCGTCGTCGTGCCGCGCCCCTCGCCGGCGGCCGACTCGGCCTTCGACCTGCTCGACGGGCTCGCCCGGAACGGCAGCTACTCGGCCACCCACTGCCCGGGCGCCAAGGAGCCGCCTCCGACGCCGGCCGGCCAGCCGGCCCCGCCCCCGGCCATGATCGTCTCGCGCTGGCTGGTGGCGGAGCACGCGGTCTTCGCCGCGCGCCAGGACGGCCGGATCGTCCTCGCCAAGAGCCCGGCGACGGTGGTGCAGGCGCTCTGCGCGGCCCCGCCGGAGGTCCCGGCGGCGCAGGGGATCGACCTCTCGCTCTCCTTCGCCCGCGAGGCGCTCGGCCGCGAGGCCCAGCTCGCCGCCAACCTGCTCGGCCTCGGCCCGGCCCCGCGCCTCGCCTTCGCCATCGAGGGCGACCGGCTGGAGCCGCGCGGCATCCTCGGCGACCTGGCCGAGCCCGGGCGGCTCGACAGGGCCGCGCCGCCGGAGGGGCTGCTCAAGCTCATCCCGGCCGACGCCGGCGTCGTCGTCCTCGCCACGCTGCGCCTGCCGGAGAAGCTGACGCAGGACAGCCTGCGCCAGCACCTCGAGAAGAGCTACCAGGGCGCCTACGCGCCCCGCACCGTCGCGGTGGTCTGGAACCCGCGCGGCGTCGAGCGGCTCCCCACGGAGGTGGCCGTCGCCTGGCCCGACCGCGACGCCGGCCTGGTGCGAGAGGCCTTCAGCGGGCCCAACCGGATGGAGCGGCGCCGCGAGTGCGGTCACGAGGTCTTCGCCTCCACCGGCGCCCTCGGCGTGGCGCTGCAGCGCGCCTGCGAGGGGAAGGCCCCCTCCCTCCTCAACGCGCCGCCGGCGGTGACCGACGGCCTCCGGGCGCCCACCTCCTTCGGCGTCGGCGCCAACCTCGGCGTGCTCCTCGCGCGGCTACTCGGCGACGCCTGGACTGAGGAGGCCACCGCCCAGCACAAGGTCTCGCCCGACGTCGAGGCGGCGCGCCGCCTGCTCGAGGAGCTGCCCTTCCTCGGGCTCCGCGGCGTCGTCGACGGCCGCTCGCTGGTCCCCGGAGGGTTCCGCTCGTGAGCCAGCTCCCGCGCCTCGCAAAGCCCCTCGCCGCCGCCCTCCTGGCGCTCCTCCCCGCGCTGGCGCCGGCCAAGCCGCTCTACATCACCGTCAACCGCTCCTTCGGCACCGAGGAGCGGCCGGTCGTCGACGTCGCCTTCGAGCGGCGCGGACCCGTCGAGCTGCGCGTGGTGAAGCCCGACTCGCTCGACGCCTTCCTGGCGAGGCAGGCCAGCCTGCGGCGCGCCTACGAGCAGCCCGAGACGCACGAGAACCCCGGCCGCTTCCTGTCCCGCGGGATGAACGCGGTCCGGCCGCCCGGCACCTTCCTCTACCGCGCGCTCGGCGAGGACTTCCGCCGCGCCCTGGCGCCGGCGCTGCCGAAGCGCCCGGAGGAGCCGGCCGAGGCGAGGCCCATCTCCACGCTCGCCGAGGGGCCGGAGAAGCTGGTCGGCCTGCCGCCCGGGACGACGCTCGTGACGCGGCAGTGGCTCAACCTGGACCTCGGCGGCCAGGGGCGCGACTTCACCGTGCCCGGGTTCGACCTCTACCAGCGCACCTCGGGCTGGGAGGAGCGCAAGGTCGCGCTCGATCTCCTCCCCGCCGGCCTCTACGTCCTGCAGCTCGTCCAGGGGCGGGTCGAGGGGCAGGTGGTGCTCGTCGTCACCGACCTCGAGGTGCAGGTGAAGCAGACCGACGGCGACGTGCTGGTCCGCGTGGCCGGCAAGAACCTCGCGCCGGTGGAGGGGGCCGAGGTCCGCATCCGGACGGCCGCCGGCGCCGGCCCGGCGCACAGCACCGACGCCAAGGGCGAGGTCCACCTCGCCGCCCGCGAGCCGCGCCTCCTCGTGCTCGCGTCGGCCGGCGGCGACACGGCGGTCGTCGACACCGACTTCTACTCGACGCTGGCCGCCGCGCCGGACGTCTTCGTCTACTCCGACCGGCCGATCTACCGGCCGGGCGACGCGGTCCAGTTTCGCGGCATCGTCCGGAAGCCGGACGCCTTCCTCTCCCGCCTCTTCGCCCCGAGGGAGCGCGAGGTGACGGTGGCGCTCACGGTGGCCGAGGGGCGCGAGGTGAAAACCCGGGCCCGCGTCGACGAGTTCGGCTCCTTCAGCGGCGCGCTCGAGGTGCCGGGCGACGTCGGGACGGGCGTGGTCCGGCTCACCGCCACGCTCGACGGCCAGCCCCACGGCGCCGAGGCGCGCGTCGAGGAGTACGTGAAGCCGACGTTCTACGTCGAGGTGCTCGGCCAGTCGGAGAGCGTGCGCCCCGGCGACAAGCTCACGGCCAAGGTCCGCGCCCGGCGCTTCGCCGGCGGCCCGCCCGCCGGGGCCCGCTACGAGCTCTTCCTCTACCGCTCGCTGGTCGACGCGCCGGCCTGGGTCGACGACGCCGCCCTGGGCGGCCAGGGGAGCGCCGTCACCTACGGCTCGGCCTCGACCACCGAGGGGAAGCTCTCGGTGCCGGTGCGGCTCTACTCGAGCGTCGACGCGCGGGGGCTCGACTACGGCGCCGACCCCTGGGCCACCGCGGTCGAGCTCGGCCCCACCGGCGAGGCCGACGTCGCGGTCACGGTGCCCCCGCTCGGCGCGGGCGACGACCGCTTCCCCTGGCGCTACTCGCTCTCGGTGCGCGTGCGCGACGACCAGGGCACCTTCGCCAACGGCTCGCGCGCCTGGTTCCTCGCCCCGACCGACGTCGTCGGCACGGTGCTCCCCGGCGCCGTCGTCACCGTGGCCGGCACGCCGGTGCCGCTGGCGGTCCGCTCGACCGGCCTCTCCGGCGCGCCCTACGCCGGCGCGACCGGCACGGTCGAGTACGTCCTGCGCAAGGCGGGCGGCGACGAGAAGCGGGTCGCCGAGATGAGCTTCACCACCGGCCCCGATGGCGTCTGGCGCGACGAGCTCCCGGCGCCCGGCGCCGGCACGGTGCTGGCGCGGGTCACCTTGAAGGACCAGCAGGGGCGCCCCTGGTCCGGCGAGGGCTCGGTCCTCGTCGCCGGCGCCAAGGGCGAGGAGGCCGTCCGCGTGCCGTCGCTCCAGGTCGCCTCGCGCGCCGCGCCGCTCGCGCCGGGCGACCAGGCCGAGGTGGTCGCGCTCCTCCCGGCCGGCTGGGGGCCGGGCGGCAAGGACGCGGGCAAGGTCTGGATCACCCTCACCGGCACCGGCATCTTCGAGAGCAAGCTCGTCGACGTCGACGGCCTCTCGCTCGTCCACCGCTTCGAGGTGGAGCGCCGGTTCGGCAGCGCCGTCTACGTCTCGGTGGCCCACCCGACGCCGGCCGGCCGCTGGGTCGAGCGGACCGCCGCCTTCCGGATCGTGCCCCCGGAGCGGGTGCTCGCGGTGGCCGTCTCGCCGGAGCGGCCGGAGGCCGAGCCGCTCTGCCCGCAGACCCTGGCGCTCCGGGTCACCGACCACCGCGGCAAGGGGGTGCGCGCGCAGGTCTCGATCGGCGTGGTCGACAAGGCCATCTACTCGCTGCAGGGCGAGTTCCGGCCCAAGGCGCTCGAGTTCTTCTACCCGCTCGTCCGCAACAACGTCGCCACCTTCACCTCGGCCGACTTCCAGGCCTACGGCTACGGCGAGCTCCTGGCGCGCGCCCTCGGGCGCCCGGGCCAGGCCTTCGCCGCGGTGAAGCCGCCGGTCAAGGCGCGCGAGGTGGACACCGCCTACTGGAACCCGGGCGTCGTCACCGACGAGGACGGCCGCGCCCAGGTCAGCTTCACGCTGCCGAAGAACCAGACCCTCTGGACGGTCACCGCCGTCGCCGCCGACGTCTCCGGCCGGTTCGGCGAGGCCACCTCCGAGTTCGCCGCCCGCGGCGGCACGCTGCTCGTCGCCTCGGCGCCGCAGTTCCTCCGCGAGGGCGACCGGGCCACCGGCTCGGTGCGCGTGGCCCGCGGCGAGAAGGGCGGCGCCGAGAAGCTGGAGCTGACGGTGGCGCTGGACGGCGCGCTCGCCGGCGCCGGGGTCAAGGAGACGGTGGCGCTCCCGCCGAAGGGCGAGCGGCTCGTCCCGTTCACGCTCGACGCCTCCAAGGTCGGCGCGGGGCGCATCGCCCTCGGCGCGTCGGGCGGCGACCGGCCGCTCGCGGACCGGCGCGGCCTGCCGGTCCGGTCGAGCGCCATCGAGGACGTGGTGGCCGTCGCCTCGTTCGGCGGCGGGCGGCTCGAGCTGCCGCTGCCCCAGGGCGCCGAGGTGGAGGAGGTCTCGCTCTCGCTGCGCCCCTCCACCGTGGCGCTCGCCCTGGCCCAGGTCGACGACCTCCTCACCTACCCGCACGGCTGCCTGGAGCAGCTCGTGGCGACCACCATCCCGAACGTCGCCCTGCTCCGCGTGCTGGAGCAGGCGGGGGCGATCGACGGGCTCGACGCCCCCTCCCGCGCGCTCCTCGCCGAGGCGCGCTCGCGCTCGGTCCAGGGCGTGGAGCGGATCCTGGCGCTCGCCCGCCAGGGCGGCGGGTTCACCTGGTTCTCCGGCTACGACACCACCTCCGTGCCGCTCACGCTCATCGCGCTCGACGGCCTCTCCCACGCCGTCGACGCCGGGCTGGTGAACCGCGCCGAGCCGCGCCTGGTCGAGTCGACCGCCTGGCTCGCCGGCCGCGAGGGGCTCTCGCTCCCCATGGACGCCGCGCGCGCCTACGTGCTGGCGCGCCTCGAGGGGCCGCGCCAGGCCGCCCGGGTCAGGGCGCTCCTCGACCGGGTCGCCGACCAGGGGCAGCCGGACCTCTTCCCGGTGGCGATGGCCGCCCTCGCCGCCGAGCGGGCCGGCATCGCCGCGGAGGCGGCCACCCACGCGCGGCTCGTCGCCCTGGCGGCCCGCGCCAACGCCGCCGTCGTGCAGCCGGCGGCCTGGCGGTCGGACGTGGCCTACTTCGACTACCCGCTCCGCCGCGCCGGGCTCACCGCCGTGCTGGCCCACGCCGCCTCGCTCGAGCAGGTGGACGTCGCCATGGCCCGCCGGCGGCTCTTCGAGGCGCTGGCCGACCGGAGCGCCCTCTCGACCTTCGAGCGGGCCACCGTCATCCTCCACAGCCTCTGGCTCGTGGAGCGCGACGCCAGGCTGATGCGCGCCGGCCCGGCGCCGGCCGTCGAGGTCGACGGCGGCAGCGCCCCCAGGTTCCAGCCGAAGGGCGGCGGCCTCGCGGCGACGCTCGACGCCGCCGTGAGGGGCGTCAAGGTGGCCGCCTTCGACGGCCAGGCCGAGCTGCGCGCCCGCATCCGCGTCCCGGCCGCCAAGGCGCCGCCCGTCGCCGAGGGCATGTCGGTCGAGCGGGCGTACTACCGGCTCCTCCCCGGCGGCAGCCGGAAGGCGCTGCAGCCGGGCGAGAAGGTGGCCCAGGGCGAGGAGCTCTTCGTCGAGCTGAGCCTCGACGCCCACGACGGCGAGCCCTGGAGGTCCATCCGCTCCGCCTACTACGTCGTCGAGGACCCGGTCCCGGCCGGCTTCACGCCGCTCGGCGAGGACAAGATCTACCGCGGCGCGCCCTACGAGCTCCCCATCGCGCACGAGGCGCTGAAGCGCCGCTCGCTCTCGCCGGAGCGGGCCGTCTTCTACTTCGAGGAGCCGGCCTTCTGGAGCCGGACGCCGCGCAAGGTGGGCTACGTCATCCGCGCCGCCTTCCCGGGCCGGTTCGGCGCGCCCGCGCCGACCATCGAGGACATGTACGCGCCCCGGGTCCACGGCCGCGGCGCCCCCGCGGTGCTGGAGGTGGTGGCGTCGGCCGCCCGCTGAGCCGTGCTCGGGGCCGCCCTGCTCTCGCTGCTGCTCCTCGCGCCGCCCGAGCTCCGGGTGGACGCGAGCGTGCCGGCCGGCGCGGCGGCGGTGCTGGAGCGGGCCTGGGCCGACGTCGAGGCGCTCGCCCGGGCCGACGGGCTCGAGCCGCCCGGCGCCCCCCGCCCCATCGCCGTCGGGACGGCGCCGGCGCTCCCGCCTGGCGTCGCCGCCGCCAGCCGCCCGGGCTTCATCGGGCTCCGCGCTGGGCTCCCGCTCGCCGGCGCCGGGGCCACCGCGCTCCGCCACGAGGCGGCCCACCAGCTCCTCTTCGAGGCCTGCCCGGCGGCGCAGGGGGATCGCCTCTTCCACGAGGCGTTCGCCATCGCCGCGAGCGGCGAGCTGGCCGACTGGAGCCGCGCCGAGGAAGGGGCCTACCTCCCGCTCGCCGGGGCGCTCGAGGCGCTCGCCCGGGCGCCCGACCTCGACGCCCCGGCCGCACGCCGCGCCGTGGCGAGGCTGCTCGCCGACGCCCCGCCCCGCGCCGGTCACCTGCCCGCCCCGCTCGCCCTGCGACTCGGCGGCTGCGGGGCCGGCGCGCGCTGGTCGCCGCTCCGCCCGGAGGAGCTGGCGAGCGACCGGTCGCCCGCGGCCGACGCCCTGGTGGTGCTGTCGCGCCACTCCGGCGAGCTCCTCGTCGCGGAGGGGGCCGCGAGCCTGCCGATGCCCTTCGGCTCCACGCTCAAGCCCTTCATGGTGGCGGGCGCCCCGGGGCCGACGCCGCGCCTCGCGCCCGACCGGACGCAGCCCGGCTGGCGCTGCGGCGACGCCCTCCCGGAGCGGATGGACGCGGCCACCGCCCTGCTCCGCTCCTGCAACGGCTGGTTCCTCGACTGGGCGGGGGCGACGCCGCACGCGGCCCGGCTCGGCGCCTGGGGCCCGGTGCTCGTGGCGCTCGGCCTGCCGGCCCTGCCCGCCGACGCGAGCGAGGCGATCGGCATCCGACCCTCCCTGCGCCTCTCGCCCGTGGCGCTCGCCCAGGCCTACCGGCTCCTCGCCGAGGCCCGCCCCGACCTCGTGGACGTCCTCTCGCGCAACGCCCGGGAGGGCACGCTCGCCGGCTTGGAGGCGTCGGGTGCGCTCGCGGGCCTGGCGGCCAAGACCGGCACCGTCCTCGACGCCTCGGGCACCCCGCGCCTCGGCTGGATCGTCGGCGTCGATCGCGACGTGGTGGTGGTCATGGCGCGCGCCGGCCGGCCGCCGCGCACCTTCGCGGGCGCGTTCGCCGAGGCCGTGGCGCGGGCCCGGGTGCCGGCCCACCAGGCCGCCAAGGTGCAGGTGTTCGGCCTGGTCGGCGCCGCGGTGCGGGGACGGTGCGCCGGGCGCGGCGTGGCGCTCGAGGCCGGCGGCCCGCGCCTGCTCGCCGACGCCGAGGCGCCGCTGCTCGAGCTCGCCCGGGCGGGGCCGCTCCTCTGCGCCGGCGGCCCGTGGCTGGTCCGGCTGCCGGGGGCCGAGGCCCCACGCGCCTACGCCGGCATCTTCGCCAAGGACCCGGCTCCCGCGCTGCCGTTCGACCCGCGCGCCACGCGGCGAGAGCGGAACGCGCGGCGCGGCTCCGACCTCCTCTTCCGGACCCACCGGCTGGCCTACGCGGCGGGCGTGGTCACCGCGGAGGACGCCGCGTCCCGGGGCGAGGCGCGCGTGGCGCTGGCGCGGGTGGTCGACGCCAACGCCGAGCACTCCCGCCACCTCGGGCGGCCGGTCTGCGACACCACCCACTGCCAGGTCTTCCTGGGGACCAGGGCGCCCGGCAAGGAGGAGCGGCGCGCCCTCGCCGAGCCGCTGCGCGTCGACCGGTGGCTCCCCTTCGCGCGCGGCGGCACCGAGCCGTGGCGCGCCGAGCGGCGCGAGGCGGAGGTCCAGGCGGCCCTCGGCACCGGGGCCCGCGCGCTCGCCTTCGGCCGGGGGCGCGTCTCCTTCGTGACCAGCGCCTCCGACGGCGCCGATCGCTGGGAGGAGCGGCGCGACCTCCCCTGCGAGTCGCTGCGCGGGCCGCTCAAGCTTCCCTCCTGCCCCGAGCGCGTGTCGGCGAGGGGCGGCACCTTGGTGTTCGAGGGGCGGGGCCAAGGGCACGGCGAGGGGCTCGACGTCGAGTGGGCCGGCCGGTCCGGCCTGAGCGCCGAGGCGATCCTGGAGGCGGCGTACGGCGGCGGTCGGAGGTGACCGGGCGAGCCCTCCGGCCCCTCACGCCCCCCACGCGGCGAGCCGCGCCGCGAAGGCGCACATGGTGAGGCCGGTGGCGAGGTCGAGGAGGCGCCAGGCGGCGGAGCGGGCCAAGAGCGGCGCGAGCAGGTGGGCGGCGAGGCCGAGGCCGCCGAACCAGGCGGCGCTGGCAGCCGAGGCGCCGGCCAGGAACCAGGGGGTCCCGCCGGCCGGCTGGGCGACGGCCTGCACCCCGACGAGCAGGAAGGCGTCCAGGTAGACGTGCGGGTTGAGGAAGGTGAAGGAGGCCGCCTGCGCCAGCGCCTGTCGCGGCGAGAGCGGCTCGCCACCCGCCGCGGCCAGCGCCCCCGGCCGCGCCGCCCGGCGGAGCGCGCGCACCCCATAGAACGCCAGGGCCGCGGCGCCCGCCCAGGTGACCGCGAGGAGCGCCCACCGGCGCTGCTGCACCGCGGCGCTGACGCCGGCGACGCCCGCGACGACCAGGAGGACGTCGGCGGCGGTGCAGAGCGCCACCACCGGCCAGACGTGCTCGCGCCGCAGCCCCTGGCGCAGCACGAAGGCGTTCTGCGGCCCGATGGCCACGATGAGGGAGGCCTGGAGCCCCAGGCCGGCCAGGAAGGAGCCGTTCATGGGGCGGGAGCATGCGCGGCGAGCCTCTTCAGGTAAACTGAAACGTCCTTCGCATCATTAAGGGCTTCTAATCCAAGGAGGTGCGCGTGCTCGACTACCCCTTGCTGGAGGCGGTCGCGGCGGTCGACCGCGAGGGCAGCTTCGAGGGCGCCGCCCGGGCGCTCCACCTCACCCCGTCGGCCGTCTCGCAGCGCGTGAAGCTGCTCGAGGAGCGGGTCGGCTCGGCGCTGGTGGTGCGCGGCCGGCCCTGCGCCGCCACGCCGGCCGGGCGCCACCTCTGCCGCCACGTCGAGCAGGTGGGGCTGCTGGAGCGCGAGCTGCACGGCGTCCTCCCGGCGGTGGCGGCCGGCGACGAGCAGGGGCGCGCGGCGGTGCTGCGCCTCGCCGTCAACGCCGACAGCCTGGCGACCTGGTTCCCCGGCGCCGTGGCCCGCTTCGCCGAGGCCGACGCCACCCTGCTCGACGTCTCGCTCGACGACGAGACCCACACGGCCGAGTGGCTCCGCACCGGCCAGGTGCTGGCGGCGGTGGCGGCGCGCGCCGAGCCGGTGCCCGGCTGCCGGAGCGTCCCGCTCGGCCGGATGCGCTACCTGGCCACCGCCAGCCCGGCCTTCGTCGCCCGCCACTTCGCGGAGGGCGTCGACGCGGCGGCGCTGGCCCGCGCCCCGACGCTCCGCTTCAGTCCCAGGGACGCGCTGCAGCGCCGCTGGATCCGCAAGGTCTGCCGGCGCGACCTCGATCCGCCGGCCCACGTCTTCCCGGCGACGCACGCGTTCCTCGACGCCGCGCTCGCCGGCCTGGCCTGGGGCATGAACCTCGAGCCGATGGCGAGGCCGCACCTCGAGGCCGGTCGGCTCGTCGAGCTCGTCCCGGGCACGGCCATCGACGTCCCGCTCCACTGGCAGCACGCCCGCCTGGCGCCGCCGGCGCTGGAGCGGCTCACCCGGGCGGTGGTGGCCGAGGCGCGGGCGCGCCTGCGGGCGGCGAGGGACTGACCGCCTCCGTCGGGGCCGGCGCTCAGGGGTAGGCGTACTCGGCGATGGCGATGCCGCCTGCGTACGCCAAGACCACGGAGTAGGAGGTGCCGGCCGCGTTCCAGTAGGCCGTCAGCGGCCGCGCGCTCCCGTCACCGCCCGGCTCGACGACGCCGGGGCGGAACCGCTGCTGGAGCAGCGCCGGCGCCGCCGCGTCGTCGTAGATCCGCAGGTCGCCCGCCAGCGCGTAGCCGTGCACGACCGCGACGAACCGGTGGGCAGTGCCCGAGTGGGCCGCCACGTCGAAGTCGACGAACTCTGCGCCTTGGATGAGCGTCCCGCCGGTCGCCGCCATCGTCGTGGTCGCGTAGAGCTCGCCGGTGCCGACGAGGAGCCGCGCGCCGTCGGCCGTCAGCCACGGCCCGCCCCACCGTGGTGAGTAGGTGCCGGTGTTGGGCGCGTAGGTGCCGTAGGTCATCGGCATCGGGTACTGCGCGACCTGGATGCCGTCGCCGTCCATCCGGTAGACGTACTTGCCGTCGGGCGAGACCTGCGGCCGGCACTCGGCCCAGGCGTAGTAGGGAGCGGCCAGCGGCGGGAGATCGGTGACGGCGCCGGTGGCGAGGTCTACCTGCCGGAGCGCCGCGTAGCCGCCCGGGAAGGCGAGGACGTTCCCGCTCGCGCCCGTGATGGCGACGTCGGAGCCGAGCAGCCCGGACACGGCGAAGGTGCGCACCGTGAGCGCCACGAGGTCGACGACGCTCACGTACCCGTCGTGGCTCACCGCGGCCGAGCGGCCGTCGGGCGATAGCCCCAGGCCGTGCGGCGCCCAGCCGAGCGCGACGCTCGAGAAGGTGCCGGCGTGCGGATCGATGACGCGGAGGACCGGCGATGGCGTGTCGTCGGTCACCACCAGCCGGTCGAGCGCGGCGCTGTAGGCCGCGGCGAACGCCCTGGTGGCCACCCGCGTGACCGGGTGGTACACGGCCACCTGCTTCGAGGCGGTGGACGCTGCGCCGTTGGCCGTCACCTGGAGCGTCGCGGTGTAGAGCCCATCCACGTCCGGGGCGAACGTCGCGCTGGCCTGGTTGGCCCCCGTGACGGCGGCGGCGCTGCCCGCCGGGGCGGCCAGCGTCCACTGGTAGGTGAGCGCGTCGCCGTTGGGATCGGAGCTGCCCGTCCCGTCGAGCGTCACCGCTCCGGCGGGCAGCTGGACGGCGACCGGGGCCGTGACGACCGCGACCGGCGGGAGCTCCACCGCGACGAAGGAGACGACCGTCGCGGCGCTCGGCTGGCAGTCGCTGACGACGAGCTGCACCTGGTAGGTGCCCGCGACGTCCGGGGTGAAGGTCGCGGCCGCGCCGGCGCCCGCCACCGCCGCGGTGCTCGCCAGGGGGCGGCTCACGATGGTCCAGTCGTAGGTGAGCGCCAGGCCGGCGTAGGAGTAGCTGAGAGCGGCGTCGAGCGCCACCGGGCGGCGCGCCGGCACCCCGCCGGCCGGAACCTTCGGCGTGATGACCGCGAGAGGCTTCGTGCTGGTGCACGTACCTCCCCCGGGACCGGCCCCACCGCCTCCGCCACCGCCGCAGGCCGCGAGCAGCGAGAGCGAGACAGCGGCGAACGCGAGCTGGCGCATGGGCGATGACTCCGGGAAGCGGTGGGTTCTACGCATCGTGCCAGAGTCGCGACCGGCCCGGCGTGAGCCGGATCAGGCGATGCGACTGTAGGTGATACACCTCCATCGTCGCTGCGCCGTTCGCCGGTGACGGCGTCACCCGAGGTATCATCGAGCCGCCGCGCTCCACCGGCTCCCCTGGAGGCCCCGCATGCACGACGACGAGGCGCAGCGCCGCGTCGACCGGATCCACGCCTTCCAGGAGGAGCTGACGGCGCTGGAGCGCGAGCAGGTGCTCGTGCTCGACCAGCCGCAGCGGGCGCGCCTGGCGGCGCACCACGGCGAGCTCCTGCGGTCGCTGGCGGCCGCCTTCGACGTCGACGTCACCGGCGCCCAGAAGCAGCTCTCCTGGGGCATGCGGATCGTCGCCTTCCTGGGCGCCGCCGCCATGTCGGCCGCGGTCTGGTTCCTCTTCTACAAGTACTGGGGCCGGCTCGGCACGCCGGTGCAGGTGGCGATCCTGGTGACGGCGCCGCTCCTGGCGCTCGCCGGTGTCGAGCTGGCCGCGCGGCGGGAGCAGACCGGCTACTTCGCCACCATCGCCGCGCTGGTGGCCTTCGCCTGCTTCGTCCTCGACCTCGGGATGCTCGGGCGGATCTTCGCCATCACGCCGTCGCAGCACGCCTTCCTGGCCTGGGGCGCCTTCGCGGCGCTGCTCGCCTACGGCTACGGCCTGCGGCTGCTGCTCGTCGCCGCCATCCTCAGCCTCATGGGCTGGCTCACGGCCACGGTCGGCACCTTCGGCGGTTGCTACTGGCTCTCGGCCGGCGAGCGGCCGGAGCACTTCATCCTGGCCGGCCTGGCCGTCTTCGCCGCCGGCTTCCTGCCCCACCCGCGCCGCGAGCAGCGGACCTTCCCGGCCACCTACCGGCTCTTCGGGCTGCTGGCGGTGCTCGTCGCCATCCTCGTCATGGCCAACTGGGGCGAGACGAGCGTCCTGCCGCTCGCGCCGAGGACGGTGGAGCACCTCTACCAGGTGGGCGGCTTCGCGGCCTCGGCGCTCGCCATCTGGGCCGGGATCCGCCGGCGCTGGCTGGGCACCACCAACCTGGGCGCCACCTTCTTCGCCATCTTCCTCTACACCAAGCTCTACGACTGGTGGTGGGAGTGGATGGCCCGCTGGCTCTTCTTCCTGGTGGTCGGGCTGGTGGCGGTGCTCCTCCTCCTCGTCATGAAGCGGCTGCGGACGGCCGCCCGGGTGACCGCGCCATGAAGCGACCCGCCCTCCTCGCCGCGGCGGCGCTGGTCCTCGCCGCGAGCGTCTTCGCCCTGTGCGGCGTCGTCTGGAACCGGCACGGCGAGCCGGAGGCGACGCTCACGCTCACCGAGCGCGAGGCGCCGCTCGCCTGGAGCGCGCCGTCGCGCGAGAGCTCCGGCGTGGCGCTGCGGCTGTCGGTGCACGGCACCGGCTACGACTACGGCTACAAGACGCTGCGCGTGGCCCGCGCCCGGCAGGACGGGCTCGAGGGGGCGCGGCTCGCGGCGCTCGGCTTCGACACCGCCCTGCCCCGCGACCTCGACCAGGCCTACCTGGCCGCCCGGCGCCAGCTCTCGCGCCCGGCCTTCGCCGCCGTCGAGCTGGGCGGCGCGCCATGGGAGGCCTGGAAGCGCGCCCTGGCCGCCGAGGTCGAGAAGACGGAGGCGGAGGTGGCCGCCGGGAAGCGCACGGCCGAAGCGCTCGAGCGCGAGCGGCGCGAGCTGGCGGAGACGATCCGCGACGGCTCGCGCCTCTTCCTGGTGGAGGTGGACCGCGATCCGGAGGCGCTGCGGTCGCGCCACCCCGACCGGCAGGCCGTCTTCGTCGCGCCGGTCACCGTCGACGTCCACGTCGACCACGAGGGCGACGACCGGGCCTGCGACCCGTCGTGGTGCCGGCTCCAGGGCTCCGTCTCCCTCCTCGTCGACGAGGTGAACGTGCCGCGGCAGCTGCAGGGCGGGCTGCGGGAGGCGATGGCAGCGGCCGAGCGGGAGCGCGGAGCTCCGGGGGAGAAGCCGCACTACCAGGTGGTGCTCCGGTCTGGCCGTAGACACGAGCCGTGGATCGAGGCGATCGGAGCGCGGGCCGAGGAGAGGTGACGGGCGGCGCGTGGTAGGTTGGCGCGCCTATGACCAGGAAGGTTGGCGGATCCGCCGCGCTGCTCGCCGCTGTCGCGCTGGCTGCTTGTAAGCCTTCGGTTCAACCAGGGCCGGCGGCTGCGCCGCCGTCGTCGAATGGCGCCGCTTCTCCTGCGAACCCGACCGCACCCGCCGCCCCGACCCCGAGTCCCGCCCCCTCACCCCCGCCCTCTCCCCCGGGGGGGGAGAGGGAGGCGAATCAGAGTGCCGCTGCCGCAGCGGCAGCCGCACCGACAGCCGCGCCGGCAGCCGCGCCGGCAGCCGCGGCCGCAACTGCGCCTCCCACCCCGCCCCTCCCTCCCGTCGACCTCGCCGAGGCGGTCGCCCTCATCCCTGGCGCCTCGACGCCGCTCACCGCCTCCGAGACCGCCGTCGACCCGGCCGCCAGCTTCCGCATCGTCCTCCGCGGCAAGTACCCGGACGCGCGCCTCTCGCTGCTCGAGGGCGACGCGATGCTCGCCTCCACCGGCGGGCGCGAGCTCGGGGCCGACACCACGCTCACGCTCCAGCCCTCCGCCTCGCTGCGCCCCGGCTCGGCCTACCGGCTGCGCATCGACGGCGCCACGACGCGCGAGCTCAAGGGCGCCGACGGCGCCGCCCGCGCCCCGGTCGACCTGCCGCTCATCGCCGCCGGGGAGCCGCCGCCGGAGCCGAAGGCGGCGCCCAAGGCCAAGACGAAGCGGACGCGCCGGCGCTGACGAGACGGCTCACGGCGCCGCGACGAGCCGCACCATCCGCGACGCCCGCTTGATCTGCGGAGGCGGGGGCACGGCGGCGAGCAGCGGTCCGAGCGCCACGCCGATGCAGTCGGCCACCTCGGGCGGCGCCGAGCCGCCGGTGCGCCACGTCACGCCGGTCTCGTCGACCATCAGCTCGTACTCGACCGTCCCGCTGCCGCGCCCGAGGCAGGCGGCCACGTCCTCCGACTGGCGCAGCAGCCCCTCCAGCCGCGCCAGGTAGTCGTCGCCGGAGCCGGCCGCGCCCGCCGTCACCACCACGAAGGCGACCGGGTCGGCGCCGTCCGGGTCGACGGCGATCCGGTCGGCCACCTTGGCCACCCCGGCGTCGGCGAGGAGCTGCGCGTGCCAGGCGGACGCCTCGCCCGGGCCGGTCACGCTGCAGACGCGCCCGCGGCAGGTCAGCTTCCAGGCCGGCGGCTCGCCCGGCCAGAGCGCGCGCAGCGGCGGCTCGATCCGGCCGCGCGACGCCGGCGAGAGCGGCCCCTTGAAGCCGTCGCGGAGCGAGCGGAAGAGGCCGCGCTGCTCGATGACCAGCTCCAGCTTGAGCGCCTCGGCCGGATCGGCCACCTCGCTCGGCGTCAGGCTGGAGGGCGGCGGCCCCGGCGGCGCGGGCGGCAGCTCCGGCTCGGCCGGCGCCACCGGCACGCGCTCGACGATGGGCGGCTCGGTCCAGCGAACGATCAGGTAGGCCGCGAGGACGCAGAGGACGCCCAGCGCGAGGAGCGCCAGGATGATGGTGCGCGGCCTCACGGCCCCCTCGCCAGCGGCACCAGGATCTCCACCCGGCCCGCCAGGCGCAGCGCCTCGACCTCGTCGCGCAGCGCCGCCCGGGCCTTCTCGCCGCGCAGCCACCTCTCGATGTCCGGCCGCGCCGCCTTCTCCGGCACCAGCTCGCCGCCGCGGCGCGCCTCGACCTTGATGACGTGGAAGCCGAACGGCGTCTCGACCACGCCGGAGAGCTGGCCCGGCTGGAGCGCGAAGGCCGCCTCCTCGAACGGCCTCACCATCCGTCCCCGCCCGAAGAAGCCCAGGTCGCCGCCGTCGGCCGCCGTCTCATCGGTCGAGCTGCGGCGCGCCAGCTCGGCGAAGTCGGCGCCGCCCTCGGCCTCGGCCCGCACCGCCTCCGCCCGGGCCCGCGCCGCCGCCCGCTCCTCCTCGCCCGCGCCGGCCGCGACACCGACCAGCACGTGGCGCGCGTGCACCTCCTCCGGCCGGGTCAGCTTGGCCCGGTTCTGCTCGTAGAAGGCGTGCACCTCGGCGGAGGTCACCTTGATGCCCTTCTCCAGCTCCGCCACCAGCCGCTCGATGGCGAGCTGCTTGCCGACGTGCTCGGCGAAGCTCGCCTCGGTGAAGCCGCTCCGCTCGAGGCGCAGCCGGTACTGCGTCTCGTCCGGGAACCGGCTCCGGGCCTCGGCCACCGCCTTCGCCACCTCGGCCGGCTTCGGGGCGAGCTTCCGCTTCGCGGCCTCCTGCGCCAGCAGCTCGCTCTCCACCAGCACGTCGAGCGCCTCGCGCAGGAGCGTCTTGTAGGCCTCCGGGCTCTGGATGGCGGCGATGTTGCGCCCCTTGCTCCCGGCGTACTCCTCGAAGAAGCGGTCGAGCCGCTCCCGCCCGATGCCGACCCCGTTGACGCGCGCCGCCAGGCCGGCCTGCTGCGCCAGCGCGGGCCCGGCCGGCGCCGCCAGGGCGACGACCGCAGCGAGCGCGCCGAAGAGCCGTCGGGCCGTCACTCGAGCCTCATCCAGCCACTCACCGGCCGGAAGGTCCGCTTCGAGAGGTCGACCACCACCACGTAGCTCCCGAGCGCGCCGACGCGCCGGCGCGCGCCGTAGCTCACGGGCGGCCCGAGGCCGGTGTCGAGCTCGTAGAGCCCCTCCAGGCTCGCCACCAGGCCGGCGCGCGAGAGCTGCTTGCCGGCCCGCTTCACCGCCTCGGTGAAGACGGCGGCGGCCGAGAGCGCCGAGGCCTCCGCCGCGCGGTGGCGCTCCCCCTCCTTCCCGGCCGCCAGCCGCTCCAGCCGGGCCCGGCCGGCCTCCGACTCGTCCCCTGGCAGCGCCGGGTAGGCGAGCAGCAGCCTCCCGTCGAAGGCGGGCGGCGCCGCGGCGGCGGCGCGGGCCACGAGCGTCCCAGGGGCGAGGACGAACGGGCTCCAGCCGGCCGCCTCGGCCCGCCGCAGCAGGCCCGCCAGCGCGCGGTCGTCGCCGAGCAGCAGCACCACCTCGGTCTTCGCGGCGCGGAGCGCCTCCACGGCCTCGCGGCCGGGGCCTTCGGCGCCGACGGACCGCTCCTCGACGTGCGTGAAGCCGCGGGCGCGCGCCTCGGCGAGCGCGGCAGCGGCCGCGGCGGCGAAGGGCTTCCCCTCGGCGCGCAGGACGGCGAGCGGCGGGTCGGCGAGATCGAGCCGCGCGGCGGCGTAGTCGAGCAGCACCCGCGCCTGCTCGGCGAGGCCGGCGCTCACGTAGAAGGTGAAGCGGGCGCCGCCCGGGCGCGTGAAGGGGGTGAAGGGGCCGACGTGCGGCACGCCCTCGGCCTCGGCCAGGGCCGCCACCTCCTCCTCGGCGCCGGGCGCGAAGCCGGAGACGAGGGCGAAGACCGGCTTGCCGCGCAGCAGGCCGCGCGCCGCCGCGAGCCCGGTCTCCCGGTCGGCGTCGTAGCCGGCGCAGGCCAGCTCCAGCCTCCGGCCGTTGATTCCGCCGCTGGCGTTCACCTCGGCGAAGGCCTGCTCCAGCGCCGCGCGCATCGCCAGGCCGACCCCGGCCAGCCGGCCGCTCGTGGGGAGCACCGTGCCGACGCGCAGCGCGTCCGGCGCGACGCCCGGGTCGCCCTGCCGCTCCAGCACCTCGAGCCAGGCGAGCAGCGCCTCGCCGTCGGCGCGGGAGAGGGCGTAGCGCGGCATGGCCGCGTCGAGCCGGTTGCCGGCGGGATCGATCCCCTCCGTCACGGCCCGCACCAGCGAGCGGCGGTCGAAGGCCGGGTGGCTGCGGCCGGGGTGGGCGTGGCCGTAGGGCTTCATCAGCTCGGTCCAGGTGATGATCGAGGGGACCACCGCCCCCTCCGGCTTCCCCTGCCCGTCGGCGCCGTGGCAGCTGGCGCACGGGAGAACCGAGGCCGGCACCGGCGCCGGGTCGTTGCCGACGAGGACGTTGATCTCGGCGCCGCCGGTCCCCTGCCCCTCGACGTAGAGCTTCTTGCCGGCCGCCTGCAGCGGCGTCAGCCCGGCGCCCCGGGCCGCGGCCGGCGCCAGCGCGACGCCCAGGACCGCGGCCGCGACGGCGAGCGGGAGGGCGCGCGGGCGGCTCACGGTGGACCGCTCCTAGGGACCGCGCGCGGCGGTG
>DASTGK010000238.1:0-8314 GCA_035719085.1 Anaeromyxobacteraceae bacterium | reverse complement strand
CGAACTTGACCCGCTGATCCTCGGTGGCGCAGTCCTCGAGCGCCAGCGGGTGGAAGCGGAAGCGCTCGGCCAGGAAGGCGAGCCCCTCCGGCGTGGGCGCGAGGTCGATCCAGAAGGGGGCCCCCGGCCCGCAGAGCTCGCGGCCGCCCACGGTGGCGACGCCACCCTCGACCCGGATGACCCGCATCGCGCCCCCTCCGCCGGCCCGACCGGCGCGCGGCGAGCGTACCACCGCGTGGCGGGGGACGGCCGGATGGTGTAAGCGAGGCCGGTGCGCACCGCCCACGCTCTCCTCCTCGCCGCCGCGCTCGCCGGCTGCGCCACCGCCACCCGGGCGCCGTCCCCGCCGCCCACCGGCCTCGACGAGGCGGCGGGGCGCGCCGTGCTCCTGCGCTTCGCCGGCGCCTGCGAGGCAGGGCGCTGGACCGAGGCGTACGCGCTGCTCTCGCCCCGCTGGCGCGCCGCCACCACGCCGGAGCGGCTGGCGGCCGACTGGCGCGGGGCGGGACCGGTGGCGCGCGAGGCGGCGGCCAGGGTGGCCTCGCTGCTCAGGGGCGGGGCGCACCTCGAGCCCCTCGCAGCCTCCCGGGGGCGGCTGGTGCTGGCCGTGGGGCCCGGCCGGGCCGCCCGGCTGGTGGAGGAGGGCGGGGGTTGGCGGGTCGACGCCCTCGAGTGACGCGTCGTTGTGGGGGCCCCTGGCCGCGGCTATAAGAGGCCCGTCCATGCCCATCGACAAGAACGCCGCCCTCGAAGCGCTCCGCAAGGTGATCGACCCGGAGATCCACCGGGATCTCGTCAGCCTCGGGATGGTGAAGGACCTGGAGGTGAGCGGCTCCGCCGTCTCGCTCAAGGTCGAGCTCACCACGCCGGCCTGCCCGCTGAAGGAGACCATCGGCCGCGACGTCGAGGCCGCGCTGCGCGGCGCCGGCGCGACCAAGGTCGCGATCAGCTGGGGCGCGCAGGTGAGGGCCATGCCGGGGGCCGGGCAGGGCGGCCTCACGCCGGGCGTGAAGAACATCATCCTCGTCGGCGCCGGCAAGGGCGGCGTCGGCAAGAGCACCGTCGCCATCAACCTGGCGGTGGCGCTGCAGCGGATGGGGGCCTCGGTCGGCATCCTCGACGCCGACATCTACGGCCCCTCGGTGCCGATCCTCACCGGCGTCACCGAGCGCCCGACCTCGTCGGACGGCCACAAGCTCGACCCGCTCGTGGCCCACGGGCTCAAGGTGATGTCGATCGGCTTCCTGGTGGAGCCGGAGCAGGCGCTCATCTGGCGCGGCCCGATGGTCACCGGCGCGCTGGTGCAGCTGCTGCGCGACGTGAACTGGGGCGAGCTCGACTACCTGATCCTCGACCTGCCGCCCGGCACCGGCGACGTGCCGCTCACGCTCGCCCAGAACGTCAAGTCGGCCGGCGTGGTGCTC
Organism: Anaeromyxobacteraceae bacterium; assembly: GCA_035719085.1. Taxonomy (GTDB): domain Bacteria; phylum Myxococcota; class Myxococcia; order Myxococcales; family Anaeromyxobacteraceae; genus JADKCZ01. The sequence continues at coordinate 6,890 of DASTGK010000238.1, read as the reverse complement.
GTCTCCACGCCGCAGGACGTGGCCCTCGCCGACGTCATCCGGGCGAAGCTCATGTTCGACAAGGTCTCCATCCCGGTGCTCGGGCTCGTCGAGAACATGTCGGCCTTCGTCTGCCCGCACTGCCACACCGAGACGGCCATCTTCGACAAGGGGGGGGCCAAGCACGCCGCCGAGAAGCTGGGCATCCGCTTCCTCGGCGCCGTCCCCATCGACCTCGCCATCCGCGAGGGGGGCGACAAGGGCGTGCCCATCGCCGCCGGCGCGCCGGACAGCCCGCAGGCGCAGGCGCTCTTCGACGTGGCCCGCAACGTGGCGGGCGCCGTGAGCCAGCAGGTGGTGAAGGCGCCGCGGCTCCCGGTCATCGGCTCGCAGCCGAGGGCCTAGGCCGTGGCCGAGGGGGAAAGGCCGTTCGACGTGCCGCCCGCCGAGGAGCCGCGGGGCGAGCCGGCCTCGTCCGCTGGCGCGCCTCCGGGCGGCGCCGCGGGCCAGGGCGGCCCCGGCGGCGGCTTGCAGGACACGCTCCGCAAGGCGCTGCTCGCCGGCATGGGGGCGCTCTTCCTCACCGAGGAGGGCGCCCGCCGCCTGGCCCGCGAGTGGAAGCTGCCGAAGGAGCTCATCGGCTACCTCGGCCAGCAGGCGAGCGGCGCCAAGGACGAGATCCTGCGCGTCTTCTCCGACGAGGTGCGCCGGTTCTTCGAGTCGGAGGCGGTGCGGCGCGAGTTCACCCGGGCCCTCTCGTCGATGGTGGTCGAGGTGAAGGCCGAGATCCGCGTGAAGCCGGCGGAGGACGGCACGCCGCGCCCCGAGGTGAAGGCCGAGGTCCGGGCCCGCCGCGCGAAGACGAAGAAGACGAAGCGATAGGACACCCTCCCGGGTGCCCACGCCCCGCGCCGGTCGACGTTCGTTGACAAGGATCCGAGCCGCCTCCTACAAGCGACCAACCGGACACCATCAGCACGGAGGCCGCATGGCGATCGAGACGATGGCCGTCGTCGGAGCGGGGCAGATGGGCAGCGGCATCGCCCAGGTGGCGGCCCAGGCCGGCCTGCAGGTGATCCTGGCCGACGCCTCGGCCGACCTCGCCAAGCGGGCCCACGACAAGCTCGGCGCCACGCTCGGCAGGCTGGTGGAGAAGGGGAAGCTCCCCGCGGCCGAGCGGCTGGCCGTGCTGGAGCGGATCCGGCCGGCCGCCACGCTCGACGCCTGCGCCCCGGCCGACCTGGCCATCGAGGCGATCGTCGAGGCCCAGGCCCCCAAGGTCGAGCTCTTCAGGAAGCTCGACGCCATGCTCCGGCCCGAGGCGCTGCTCGCCTCCAACACCAGCTCCATCTCCATCACCGCGCTTGCCGCCGCGACGCGCCGGCCGGAGCGGTTCGCCGGCATGCACTTCATGAACCCGCCGCCGGTGATGCAGCTCATCGAGATCGTCCGCGGGCTGCAGACCTCCGACGCCACCTACCAGGCGGTGGTGGAGCTGGCGAAGAAGTTCGGCAAGACGGTGGTCACGAGCAAGGACTCGCCCGGCTTCATCGTCAACCGCATCCTCATCCCGCTGCTCAACGAGGCCTGCTTCGCGCTGCAGGAGGGGCTCGCCTCGCCGGAGGACATCGACACCGGCGTGCGGCTCGGCCTGAACCACCCGATGGGTCCGCTCACGCTGGCCGACTTCATCGGGCTCGACACCTGCCTCTCCATCGCCGAGGTGCTGCACCGCGAGCTCGGCGACGACAAGTACCGGCCGGCGCCGCTGCTGCGCAGCTACGTCGCCGCCGGCTGGCTCGGCCGCAAGAGCGGCCGCGGCTTCTACCGCTACGAAGGGTGACCCCATGTCCCGCGAGAACGTCCGCTTCGAGGTGTCCGACGGCGTCGCCACGCTGACCGTCGACCGGCCCAAGCAGCTCAACGCGCTCGACGTCCGCACGCTCGGCGAGATCGTCGAGGCGGTCGAGGAGGCCCGCAGCCGCCCGGCCGAGGTGCTGGCGCTCGTCGTGACCGGCGGCGGCGAGAAGGCCTTCGTGGCCGGCGCCGACATCGCCGCCATGTCGAAGCTCGGCCCGGCCGAGGCGCGCGAGTTCGCCGCCCTGGGCCACCGGACCATGGCGGCGCTCGAGGCGCTGCCCATCGTCACCGTCGCGGCGGTGAACGGCTTCGCCCTCGGCGGCGGCTGCGAGCTGGCCATGGCCTGCGACCTCGTCTACGCGAGCGAGAAGGCGCGCTTCGGCCAGCCCGAGGTCAACCTGGGGCTCGTCCCCGGCTTCGGCGGGACGCAGCGGCTCAGCCGGCGCGTCGGCCTGATGCGCGCGAAGGAGATGGTCCTCACCGGCGAGACCTACGACGCGGCCAAGGCGCTCGCCATCGGCCTCGCGCTCGAGGTGCTGCCGGCCGACAAGCTGCTCGAGCACGCCCGGGCCAAGGCCCGCACCATCGCCTCCCGCGGGCCGCAGGCGGTGGCGCTCGCCAAGAAGCTGCTCCAGCAGGGGGCCGATCTGCCGCTCCCGGCCGCCCTCGACCTGGAGCGGACCAGCTTCGCCGGCCTGTTCGGGGGCGGCGAGGCCAGGGAGGGCATGGCCGCCTTCCTGGAGAAGCGCCCGGCGCAGTTCCGCACCGCCCGCTAGAGGAACGCCATGGACATCCAGCTGACCGAGGAGCAGCGCCAGGTCCGGGACATGTGCCGCGACTTCGCGGCCAAGGAGCTCGCCCCCAACGCCCGGCGCTGGGACGAGCACCACGAGTTCCCGCGCGAGGCGGTGAAGAAGCTCGGCGAGCTCGGCCTGATGGGCATCGCCGTGCCGACCGAGTGGGGCGGCGCCGGCATGGACACCGTCTCCTATGCGCTCGCCATGGAGGAGATCTCGCGCGGCTGCGCCGGCACCGGCGTGATCATGAGCGTCAACAACTCGCTCTACTGCGACCCGGTGCTCAAGTTCGGCACCGACGAGCAGAGGAGCCAGTTCCTCCGCCCCTTCGCCGCCGGCGAGCAGCTCGGGGCCTTCGCGCTCACCGAGCCGATGAGCGGCTCCGACGCCGCCGAGATGCGCACCGTGGCGGTGAGGCGCGGCGGCGACTACGTGCTCGACGGCTCCAAGAACTACATCACCAACGGGCCGCAGGCCGACGTCATCCTGGTCTTCGCCATGACCGACAAGGCGAAGCGCCACAAGGGCATCTCGGCCTTCCTGGTGCCGGCGGACGCCGCCGGCTTCACCCGCGGCAAGACCGACGACAAGGTGGGCATCCGGGCCTCCGGCTCCTGCACCGTCTTCTTCGAGGGCTGCGCCATCCCCGAGCGCTACCGGCTCGGCGCCGAGGGGGAGGGGTTCAAGATCGCCATGGCCACGCTCGACGGCGGGCGCATCGGCGTGGCCGCCCAGGCGCTCGGCATCGGCCGGGCCGCCTTCGAGGCGGCGCTGGCCTACGCCAAGGAGCGCCACGCCTTCGGCCAGGTCATCAGCCAGTTCCAGGCCATCCAGTTCATGCTGGCCGACATGGCGACCGAGCTCGACGCGGCCCGGCTGCTCATCTGGCGCGCCGCCAGCCTGAAGGACCAGGGGGTGCGCCACAGCGCCGAGAGCGCCATGGCGAAGCTCTACGCCTCGGAGATGGCCGAGCGGGTGGCCTCGAAGGGCATCCAGATCCACGGCGGCCTCGGCTACATGCGCGAGTGCGACGCCGAGCGCCACTGGCGCGACAGCCGCATCACGCAGATCTACGAGGGGACGAGCGAGATCCAGCGCATCGTCATCTCGGCCTCCGTCCTCAAGGACTGAGCGGGGCGCCACCCGCCGCCGGAGGTGCCGTGACCTTCGAGCCGAACGAGGCGCAGGCTGCCGTCGCCGCCACCGCCCGGGCCTTCGCCCGCGAGCGGATCGCGCCGGCGGCCGCCGCCAACGACCAGGCCGGGCGCTTCCCGGCCGACCTCATCCGCGGCCTCGGCGAGCTGGGGCTCCTCGCCGTCAACGTCCCGGCCGCCTGGGGCGGCTCGGAGGCCGGCGCCGTGGCCTACGCGCTCGCCCTCATGGAGGTGGCGGCCGCCGACTGCGCCACCGCCGTCACCATGGCGGTGACCAACATGGTGGGCGAGATCATCGTCCGCTTCGGCACCGAGGCGCAGCGGCAGCGCCACCTGCCGCGGCTCGCCTCGGCCGAGTGGCCGGCCGGCGCCTTCGGCCTCTCGGAGGCGGGGGCCGGCAGCGACCCGGCGGCGCTCGCGACCAGGGCCGTGCGCCGCGGCGACCGCTGGATCCTCGACGGCGAGAAGAGCTGGATCACGAGCGGCGACGTGGCCGGCGTGATCGTCGTCTGGGCGCGCACCGACCCGGCCGCCGGGGCGAAGGGGATCACCGCCTTCCTGGTCGAGCCGGGCACGCCCGGCTTCACGGTCGGCCGGCGCGAGCAGAAGCTCGGCCTGCGCGCCTCGTCCACCGTGTCGCTCGCCTTCGAAGGCTGCGAGCTGCCCGACGCGGCGCGCCTCGGCGAGGTGGGGCAGGGGCTCCCGGTGGCGCTGGCGGCGCTGGCCGGCGGGCGCGTCGGCATCGCGGCGCAGGCCACCGGGACCATCCGGGCCGCGCTCGAGGCCTCGGTCCGGTACGCCAGGGAGCGGCGCAGCTTCGGCGTCCCCATCGCCCAGCACCAGGCCGTCGCCTTCGGGCTGGCCGACGTGGCGGTGGACCACGACGCGGCGCGGCTCCTGACGCTGCGGGCCGCGGCGCTCAAGGAGGCCGGCCAGCCCTTCGTGCGCGAGGCGGCCATGGCCAAGCTCTTCGCCAGCGAGGCGGCGCAGCGGGCCGTGTCGCGCGCCGTGCAGGTGCACGGCGGCTACGGCTACACCGAGGCGTACGGGGTGGCGAAGCTCTTCCGCGACGCCAAGGTGCAGACCATCTACGAGGGGACGAGCGAGGTCCAGCGGCTCGTCATCGCGCGCGAGCTGCTGCGCGACGCGTAGGCCCCGCCAGCCGTACCGGTCACGAGGCCGCGGCGGCGTCGACGTCGTCGTCGGTGGTGATGAGGTGGCCGGTCTTCTCGGCCTTGGTCCGCAGGTACTGCACGTTGTGCGGGTTGGCGGGCGAGGGCAGGGAGACGCGCCGCCGCACCTCGACGCCGGCGTCGCGCAGCCCCTGGATCTTGAGCGGGTTGTTGGTGATGAGCTGCACCGAGCGGACGCCGAGCAGCCGCAGCATGTCGGCGGCGATGTCGTAGCGGCGCAGGTCGTCCGGGAAGCCGAGCGCCCGGTTGGCCTCGTAGGTGTCCTTGCCCTGGGCCTGCAGCGCGTAGGCCCGGATCTTGTTGCCCAGGCCGATGCCGCGCCCCTCCTGGCGCAGGTAGAGGAGCACGCCGCGGCCGCGCTGGGCGATGAGGTCGAGCGCCCGGTCGAGCTGGGCGCGGCAGTCGCACTTGAGCGAGCCCATCACCTCGGAGGTGAGGCACTCGGAGTGGGCGCGCACGAGCACGGCGTGCCCCGCCACGTCGCCCATGACCATGGCGGCGTGCTCGGCGCCGGTGCGCCGGTCGCGGAAGACCACCATCCGGAAGAGGCCTCGCTCCGTGGGGAGCGGGGCCTCGGAGTAGACCTCGACATCGCTCTCGCGCCGGTCCTTCCGGTCGCTCACCGACACCACGCCGCTCATGGGTTGAAGGCCGCTCCGATCCAGGGTGGACACCGCGTCTTGGGGGCTTCAGATACCGCCCGGAGGGTGGCTGCGCCAGCCGATCGCGTCCGCCGAAAAGGGGGCACGAGTGGGTGACCTGGCGCATTGACACCGTGGAACCGGGCGGTTAGCAGAAGGGCGGAATGAGAGCCGACTTCTCGAGCGGGGACCTGGCGAGGGCGACGGGCAACACCGTCCGCGCCATCCGACACTACGAGGAGGAGGGGCTCCTGAAGCCGGCCGAGGTCAGCGACGGAGGGCACCGGCGCTACACCGAGGACGACCTGGAGCGGCTGCGGCTCATCACCGACCTCCGGGAGCTCGGCCTGGCGCTCTGCGAGATCCGCTCGATCCTGGAGCTCCGGCGCGGGTGCCAGACGGCGGCCGAGTTCGCGGCCCGGTTCCGCCAGGTCATCGAGGTGCACCTGGGCGAGGCGCAGCGCCGGCTCGAGCGGCTGCGGCGGATGAAGAAGGAGATCCTCGACTCGCTGGCCGTCGTCGAGGCGCGGCTGCGCGGCGATGGCGGGGCGCAGTGCCCGTGCGCCGTAGCCGAGGCGGCGAGCGTGCCGCGCATCGTGAAGGTGCTGGCGCGGCAGCAGGGGTGCGCCTGCGGCGGGTTCCACGAGGCCCACGGCGACGGGCGCGGTGGTGGGCACGGGCACGCCTGCGAGGGCGACGGCCACGCCGCCGCTCGCGTCGCCGACCAGGCCGAGCAGCTGGATCCGCCCGAGCCGCTCGGGCACGCCTGACGTTCGCCGCTGCATCACGCGGTTCCTCTCGTCGTCCTTCATCGGGCTGCTCGATGCAGCGGGCAGGGGCGCGGTTTCACGCGCGCCCCGGAGTCCCGACCCGGAGTCGTTCGCCGACGTCCCACCAGGAGTCGCGAGGGGCGGCCAGAAGCCCGCGAAATGGCTGGCATCCCCAGGCCGCCCCGGCCTCCCGCCTAGTTACCATAATCCATATTATCGGACGCGCTGTGGCCCTGAGAACGGGCCTGTTTCGGCCGATATCCGCTGGTCCCGTGGCGCCCCGGACACGCCGCCGTCCGTGTCCTGCGGGGCCTGCTGCCGCCGCGGAGTCTCGCAACCCCGCGATCCGTCCCCGTACACGGTCTCCCTCGTCGTCACCGACGCGTGCGGCCCGAGCGCGCCGCTCACCTTGACGATCCAGGCGGTCGAGGGCGCGCCGATCGCGATCGTCGCCGGCTCGGATCGGCCTGCCTTCACCTTCCCGGCGCCGGAGGTC
>DASTGK010000237.1:0-2322 GCA_035719085.1 Anaeromyxobacteraceae bacterium | reverse complement strand
GGCGCGTCGCCGCGGGCCGCCTGCTCGGCGAGCCGCCGCTCCTCGCGCGCCGCCTGGCGGACGGCGTCGATGAGCTCCTCGTGCTCCTTGCGCAGCAGGTCGTGGCGCCGCTTCAGCTCGGCGTACCGATCGTGCGAGAGGTCGACCTCGCTCTTCGCCACCATGTAGACGCGCTTCTCGGTCTCGAGCCGCCCGCGGGCGTTGCGCGCCTCCTTCTCGGCGTCGGCCAGCTTCTTCTTCGCCTCGGCGAGCCTGGCCTCGGCCTTGTCGGCCCGGTCCTTCTCGGCGGCGAGCTTGGCCTGCGCCTCGGCGGCGTCGGGCGCGGCCGGCGCGGGCGTGGCGACCGGCGCGGCGACGGGGGCCGGCTCGGCGGCGCGGCGATCGAGGGCCGCCTTCATCCGCTCGGCCTCGGCCGCCGCCTTCTGGCGGGCCGACTCGGCGGCGCGGGCCAGCTCCACCTGGTGGGCCGCCTCGGCGCGCGCCTCGGCGAGCCGCGTCGTCACCTTCTCGAGCTCCTCGCGCAGCGCCACGGCGCCGCCCAGCTTCTTCTGCGCCTCGACCTGCTCGAAGGCCTTCTTCTTCGCCTCCTCGAGCTTCTGCCGGAGGCTGGCCGCCTCCTCGCGCCGCTCCTTCAGCTCACCCTTCTGGGCGAGCAGCGCCTTCTGGGCCTCGGCGGCCTCCCGGCGGGCCCCCTCCACCTCGGCGGCCCGGGCGGCGGCCTCGGCCCGGGCGGAGCGCGCCTGCATGAAGAAGGCGACGGCGGCCAGGACGGCCACGAGCGCAAGGACCAGCAAGATCGGGGTCATGGCGTGCTCCGGGGACGGTGCGGCGGGTGGGGGTGTGAGGTGGCCTGGATCTCATTAGGTATCCCAGGATCCGCCGGCTTGGGAAGCGGTAGGATGCCCCCTCTTCGAGCCCGATGCGCCGCGTCGCCGCCAAGATCGTCCTCACCTTCGCGGTGGCCCTCCTCGCCTTCGGCCTGGTGGCCGCGCTGGCCGTGGCGCGCCTGCACGCCCTGGGGCAGGACCTGCGACTCCTCTCGGCCGGCTACTTCCCGCTCGGCCGCATCGCCGCCCAGCTCGAGGTGAAGGACTGGGTCGCCTCCCGCGCCCTCGAGGCGCGCGATCTCGACCCGGCGGCGCGCCGCGCCTACCTGCCGGTGGCCCGCGCCCACTTCCCGGCGCTGGTGAAGGAGAAGCTCGAGGAGGGCCGGCGCGTGGCGCGCGACGCCGCGCGGCTCGGCGGCGACGAGGACGCCAAGGTGCTCGGCGAGGTGGAGGCCCGGCTCGACGCGCTCGGGCTCCGCTGGGCCGAGTACGACCGGGCGGCCCGCGCGCTGCTCGACGGCCTGGAGCGGGCGGCGCCGCCGGCCGAGCTCGAGGGGCGGGCCCAGGAGGTGCGCCAGCTCGAGAAGGGGCTGTCGGTGGAGGTGAAGCTCCTGCAGGCGCAGCTCGAGAGCCGCATCGCCGACCGGGTCCACGCCGCCGAGCGGGCCGAGTCGCGCACCGTGGCGCTCATCGTCATCTACTCGGCCATCGCGCTCCTCGTCGGCCTCGGCGCCGCGCTGGTGGCGCGCCGGCTCCTCGCCCCCATCGAGCGGCTCACCGAGGGCGTGAAGGCGGTGGCCGCCGGCGACCTGACGCGCCAGGTGGAGGTGCCGGGGCGCGACGAGATCGGCCAGCTGGCCCGCGAGTTCAACGCCATGGCCGCCTCGCTCGACGCCCAGCGGCGCGAGCTCCGGCGGGCCGAGCGGCTGGCGGCGGTGGGGCGCATCTCGGCCCAGATCACGCACGAGGTGCGCAACCCGCTCAACGCCATCGGCCTCAATGCCGAGCTGCTGGCCGAGGAGCTGGAGGCGCGCCCCGACCTCTCGCCCGAGGCGCGATCGCTCTGCGCCGCCATCTCGCGCGAGGTGGACCGACTGAACGCCGTCACCGAGGAGTACCTGCGCTTCGCCCGGCCGCCGCGCCAGGCGGCGGGGCGGCTCGACCTCGCCGAGGCGGCCGGCAACCTCCTCGACTTCCTGGCGCCCGAGCTCTCGGCCGCCAAGGTGGAGGTGCGGCGCGAGCTGCCGGCCGGCCTGCCGGCGGTGCGCGGCGAGGAGGGGCCGCTGCGGGCCGTGCTGCTCAACCTGGTGCGCAACTCGCGCGAGGCCATGGCCGGCGGCGGGGTGCTGGCGGTGACGGCGCGCCGGGCGCCCGGCGGCGAGGCCGCGGTCGAGCTGGCCGTCTCGGACACCGGCGGCGGCATCCCGCCCGAGGCGCTCTCGCGCATCTTCGACCCGTTCTACTCGACCAAGGAGCGCGGCACCGGCCTGGGCCT
>DASTGK010000236.1:0-5639 GCA_035719085.1 Anaeromyxobacteraceae bacterium | reverse complement strand
GGGGCGGGCTCGGCGGGCGAGGTGAGCAGCGGCGCCAGGGCCTGCACCGGCTCCGGCGACGGCGCGGGGGCGGCGGCCACCGCCTCGGCCTGCGCCGCGAGCAGCTCGTCGCAGCGGGCCACCATCTGCTCGCTGCCGGCCTTCAGGAACCACTCGCGGGCCGGCGCGGCGCTCCCCGACTCGAGCAGCGCCAGGCCGAGGTAGCCCATGGCCTTGCGGTGGTCGGGGTTGAGGTCGAGCGCGATCTCGAGCTGCCGGATGGCCTCGTGGTAGCGGCGCGCCTTGAGGCAGGCGAGGCCGAGGTTGACGCGCGCCCCGGCCTCCACCGGGTTGTCGTCCACCAGCCGCTGCCAGGCCACGGCCGCCTGCTCGAACCGCCCCTGCTTGTAGAAGGCCTGCCCGAGGAGCGCCAGCACCTTGGCGTCGCGCGGCCGCAGCCCGAGCGCGTTCTCGAGCGCGCCGCGGGCCGCCTCCACGTCGCCGCGGCGCAACAGCTCCGCGCCCCGGTCGAGGTGGTACACGAACTCCTCGTCGAGCCCCTCGACCTCGTCGCTCACGCGCGCCACGCGGTCACCGGCCGGCCTTGTACGCCTGGTAGAGCGCGACCACCTTGCGGACGTACTCGCGCGTCTCCGGGATGTCGGGCACCGCCTCGCCGGCGCGGCGCACGGCGTCGGGCCCGGCGTTGTACGCGGCCAGCGTCTTCACCATGTCACCCGAGTACTGGTTGGCGAGCAGCCGCAGGTAGCGGGCGCCGCCCTCGATGTTCTGCGCCGGGTCCCAGGCGTCGGCGACGTAGAGGTCGCGCGCCGTGGCCGGCATGAGCTGCATGAGCCCCATGGCCCCCTTGTCGGAGAGGGCCCGCGGGTCGAAGTTCGACTCGACCGCCATCACCGCCAGGAGGAGCGCCTCGGGCAGGCGGTACTTGCCGGCCGCGCTCTTGATGTGGGCCGTGTAGGCCGCCTGGCGCTGCGCCGCCGGCAGCGGGCGCACCTCGGGCTCGGCCGCCGGGCGCGGCGCGGGGCGGTAGAGCCCGGCCACCTCGCTCTGGCGCCGCACCTTGTGGTAGCGCGCGTCGGAGGGGGCGTTGGTGAAGTGGATGACCCCCTCCTCGTCGACGTAGGAGTAGAGGTCGCCGGCGCGCGCGACGGCGGGCGCCGCGTGGAGCCCGAGGAGCAGGACGGAGGTGAGGAGGCGGCGCGCCAGCATGCCGATCCAGAAGGTAACAAGAGGGGGTGGCCGCGGACAACTTTCCGCCCCACACCGTGCTACACCTTCGGCATGGCGCTCTCCTCTCGCGAGCAGGTCGACTTCCTCGTCCTCGGCGGCGGCGTGGCCGGGCTCACCTTCGCCCTCGAGGCGGCCGGGCACGGCTCGGTCCTGGTCCTCACCAAGCGGCAGCCGTTCGAGGGCTCCACGCAGTACGCCCAGGGCGGCATCGCCTGCGTCCTCGGCGACGACGACCAGTTCGAGCGGCACGTCGAGGACACGCTGGTGGCCGGCGCCGGCCTCTGCAAGAAGGAGGCGGTCGAGGTCACGGTCCGCGAGGGGCCGGAGCGGATCCGCTGGCTCATGTCGCTCGGCGTGGAGTTCGACAAGGAGGGGCCGGGGCTCCACCTGACCCGCGAGGGCGGCCACTCGCGCCGGCGTGTCGTGCACGCCAAGGACACGACCGGGCGCGAGGTGGAGCGGGCCCTGCTCGCCGCCTGCGCGGCGCGCGGCATCCGCGTGGTCGAGGACCAGCTGGCGGTCGACCTCGTCACCAGCAGCAAGCTCGGCCTGGGCGGCCCCAACCGGGCGCTCGGCGCCTACGTGCTCGACCGGGCCTCCGGGGCCGTCTCGGTCGTCTCGGCCGGCCTCACCATCCTGGCGACGGGCGGCTCCGGCAAGGTCTACCTCTACACGTCCAACCCGGACGTGGCGACCGGCGACGGCGTGGCCATGGCGTGGCGCGCCGGGGCGGCCGTGGCCAACATGGAGTTCCCGCAGTTCCATCCGACCTGCCTCTATCACCCGCTCGCCAAGAGCTTCCTCATCAGCGAGGCCCTGCGCGGCGAGGGCGGCATCCTGCGCAACCGCGCCGGCGAGGCCTTCATGATCCGCTACGACCCGCGCAAGGAGCTGGCGCCGCGCGACATCGTGGCCCGCTCCATCGACGCCGAGATCAAGCGGCGCGGCGACGACAGCGCCTTCCTCGACATGACGCACCTGCCGAAGAGCTTCCTCATCGAGCACTTCCCGCACATCTACGCGACGTGCCGGGAGTTCGGCATCGACATGGCGTCGCAGCCCATCCCGGTGGTCCCGGCCGCCCACTACCAGTGCGGCGGCGTGGTCACCGACCTGCTCGGCCGCACCTCGGTGCCGCGCCTCTACGCCATCGGCGAGGCGGCCTGCACCGGCCTCCACGGCGCCAACCGGCTCGCCTCCAACTCGCTCCTCGAGGGGCTGGTCTTCGGCCGCCGCGCCGCCATCCGCGCCGCCGACGAGCTGGCCGACGTGGGCGGGCCGCCGCCGGCCATCCCGGACTGGAACCCGGGCGACGCGCTCGCGCCCGACGAGGGCGTGGTGGTGACGCACAACTGGGACGAGGTGCGCCGCCTCATGTGGAACTACGTGGGGATCGTGCGCACCGCCAAGTGGCTGGAGCGGGCGCGCACGCGGCTGGCGCTGCTGCGCGGCGAGATCCGCGACTACTACTGGCAGTACCGGCTGACCCCGGACCTGGTGGAGCTGCGCAACCTGGCCGACGTGGCCATGCTCATCGTCGAGTGCGCCCGCCGCCGCAAGGAGTCGCGCGGCCTGCACTACGTGATCGACTACCCGGCCACCGACGAGAGGCAGGTGCGCGACACGGTGCTGACGCAGGGGGACCTCGACCGGTAGGCGCTCCGCGGCGGCGTCGGCGCCGCCCGGTGACCGCCCCGGCGGAACAGGCCCCGCGAGGGGCGCCGCGGCAGACGGTCGCAGGCCGAAGGCGTTGACCGACGCCGGCGGTCGTCTACCCTCGGTCTGACAGACTCAAAGTGTCAGACCCGGGAGGACCCATGTCGAAGCGCCTCGGCCTCACCCTCATCGCCGTCGCCGGCCTCGCCGCCTGCGGCGGCGGCGGCGGCGGCTCCAGCCACGACGGCTTCATCGCCTGCAGCTTCGCCGTCGACTCGGAGTGCGACGAAGTGTCCGGCCCGCAGGCCGCCCTCGACGTCATGGGCTTCACGCCGTCCGGCTGCACCGCCAGCGGCGGCGTGCAGGTCGCGGCCTGCACCGCCGCCAGCCGCGTCGGCCGGTGCACGCTGCACCTCACCTCCGGCGCGACGACCGTGACGCTGGTCGGGAGCCTCTACGCGCCCGGCTACGACGCCGTGACGGCCGCCTCCTCCTGCAGCGTCAGCGGCGGCACCTTCGGGGCGCGCGTCGCCGCCGGCGGCGCAGGCTGGCGCTCGGCGCCGGCCGAGGCCGCCGCCTCCTTCGAAGCGGAGTGATCGGCCACTCCGCTCGCCCGGATCACGGCGCCTGGTGCGGCCGCTCCGGCGGCGCGCCCTGGGCGCCGAAGTCGAGGCCCATCGCGCCGAGGGCGCCGGCGATCCGGAGCACGAACGGGCGGCCGGCGAGCGGCGCGCCGGTCCACGGGATGCGGATCCGGTAGACCGTGTCGAACGGGCCGACGTACGGGAAGAGCTGCCGCAGCGTCGCGTCCGAGCGCTCGGCCGTCACCGCCGCCGCCGGGGCGCGCGCCGCGCCGTCGTCGATCTCGACGTGCCAGACGCTGGGCCGGGCGTCGAGGTCGTTGTCCTTCTTGTCGGCGGTGTAGAAGGCGACCACGAACTCCTCGCCCTGCGCCGCGTCGGCCCGGCCGGCGGCGAGCGCCGCCTCGAGGTCGGCCGGGGGCCAGGCCTGCCACTCGGCGAGGCGCCGCGAGGCGGCCTCGCGCACCGGCGGCGAGAGCCAGGTGGCCGAGGCGGTGGCCCGGTGGACGAAGCCGTCGTAGAGCTTCGCCTGCCGCGAGGCGCCGTCGCGCAGCGCGCCCCACTCCCCGGCGTCCGGGCCGGGCTGCGGCGCGCGCGGCGGCAGGCGCGAGCGGACCCCCTGGATGGCGCCGCAGCCGGCCAGCGCCAGGGCGGCGAGGAGGAGGGCGCGGCGGGTCACGGGATGAAGTCCCGGCGCGTGAAGAGCGCGGTGAGCGGGACGCCGGTCGCCTCGATCGCCTCGCGGCCGCCCTCCAGCCGGTCGACGAGCGCCAGGCAGGCCACCGGCTCGAGCTTCTCGGCGCGGCAGCGCTCGATGGCCTTGAGCGCGGAGCCGCCGGTGGTGACCACGTCCTCGAGGACGATGACGCGGCTGCCGTCGGGGATGGTCTTGCGCCCCTCGATCCACTGGCCGGTGCCGTGCCCCTTCGGCTCCTTGCGGACGATGAAGGCGTCGACCGGCTCGCCCTCGAGGAAGCTGGTCAGGGCCACCGCCGAGGCGATGGGGTCGGCGCCCAGCGTCAGGCCGCCGACGCCGCGCACCAGCGGCCGGAGCTTGCGCGCCTCGGCGAAGAGGCAGCGGCCGACGAGCACGTGCCCCTCGGCGGTGAGGGCGGTCCGCTTGCAGTCGACGTAAAAGTCGCTCTCGCGGCCGGAGGCGAGCACCACCTTGCGCCGCTCGAACGAGAGCGTGCGCAGGAGGTCGAGCAGGCGGGCGCGGTCGGTGTCGAGGCTCATCGGCGTCCCTTGGCGAGGTAGGGGTAGAGCTCCGCCATGTAGCGGGCCTGGTCCAGGATCATGCGCCGGGCCTCCTCGGGAAGCTCGTCCCAGGCGTCGACGGCGGTGGAGAGGTCCTGGTTCACCTCCCACAGGCGGGTGGCGAGCTCGGCGGCGAGCTCCTCGGCGGTCAGCTCCTCCGTCGGGGGCTCGGCGGCGCCGGCCTCCGGCTCCTCGGCGGCGGCGGCGCTCGCGGCGTCCTCGTCGGACGGCGCGGCCTCGGCCTCGGCGGGCGCGCCGGCGAGGAACTGGAGGAAGCGCTCGCGCTCGGCGGGGTCGACCGGGGCGCGGACGAGCGCCTCGTCCACCAGCTCCTCGGCCCAGGGGGCGAGCCGCGCCTCGCGCAGCCGGGCGCGCAGCGCCTCGAGCTCGGCGGCGGCGAGCGGCTCGCCGAGCAGCGCCTGCGACAGCGCCAGCGCCCAGGCGTCCTCGTCGTCGAGCCGCTGGTGCACGCGGGCCAGCACGCGCCCGCGGGCCAGCAGCCGCACCGCCGCGACGCGGCGGAAGCCGGCCACGAGCTGGAAGCGGACCGGGCCGTCGCCGGCGCCCGGCAGCGGCCGCAGCTCGACCGGGCCGAGCTGGCCCAGCCGGGCGATCGAGCCGGCCAGCGGGGACACGTCCCCCGGCTCCCGGAGCCGGAAGGTGGCGTCCGGGGAGATGGCGGCGAGCGGGACGAGCTCGACGCTGCCGGTGGCGTGATGGGGCGCCGTGGTGCGCGGGACGAGCTCCACGGCGCGCCCGAGCTACTTCCTCGTCTTGACGATGACCTTGCGCTTCACGGCGCCCAGGGCGACCGGGGCCGGGGGCACGGCCGGGCGGGCCGGCGCGGCGACGGCCGCCTTCTCCTCGACCACGGCGCGGGGCGCCGGGGCGGGGCGGGGCGCGGCGATGGCCGGC
>DASTGK010000235.1:0-4285 GCA_035719085.1 Anaeromyxobacteraceae bacterium | reverse complement strand
GGGCGAGCGCCGCGGGCGCGTGGTCCGGGTCGAGCCGGGCGAGCGCGGGGCCGGCCGTCGCGGCACCGGGCGCGACCGGGGCGGCGGCGCAGCCGAGGGCGAGCGTGGCCACGAGGCCGTGGGCGATGCGGAGCGCGAGGCGCATGGCGGTGGACCTCCCGGTGGACGGGATGGTTCTACCGCAGTTCGGCCCCGCCCGAGGGCCCCGGCGCGCTGCGCGCGGCGGCCCCGGACGGGACGCACCTCGCGGCGGCCCGCTCAGTGGTCGGACTTCCGGTGGTCCTGGTGGCACTCGGAGCAGGGCGAGCCGGCCGCGCCGACGGCGTCGTGGATCCGCCGCCAACCCGCCTGGTGCCGGTCGTGGCAGCGGTCGCAGAGCGCCACGCCGGCCTCGAGGAAGAGGTGCGGGGCGGCCGCGGCGTGCGGGTCGTGGCACGTCACGCAGGTGAGCCCATGCGAGGTGGCCGGGGCGTGGCGCACGGTGAAGGCGCGGGCCGCGAGGTCGTGGCAGTCGGCGCAGGCGTCCTGCAGCCGGCGCGGCAGCAGGCGCGCCCCCTCGCCGGCGTGGGCGTCGTGGCAGGCGAGGCACTCGCCCCCCTCGACCGGCGGGTGGACGACCTTGGCCGCGGCGATCTTCTTGGCGAGCGGCTCGTGGCAGCCGAGGCAGAGCGCCCCCGGCTCCTTGCGCAGCAGCCGCGGGATGGCCGTGCCGTGCGGCTCGTGGCAGGCGGCGCAGCGCCGCTCGGCCACCGGCTTGTGGCGCGAGGCGCCGCGGCCCCAGCGCGCCTCGGCCGAGGCGTGGCAGCGGGCGCAGGGGTCGCCGGGCCGGACCAGGTGGTCGCCCTGGCCGTGCGCCCCGTGGCAGGCGATGCACTGCCCGCCGGCGAACGGGTTGTGGCGCTTCACGTCGGCGAGCTTGTCCTCGAGATCCTGGTGGCACTGCAGGCAGAGCCGCTCCGGCCGCTCGCGCAGGAGCGAGTCCCACTCGGCGCCGTGCGGCTGGTGGCAGGTGGCACACTCGCCGCCCGACACCGGCGGGTGGCCGCCGGAGGGCTTCTTCGCCTCCTCGGCCTGCACGTCGTGGCACTCGGCGCAGAGCTTCTCGCCGGTCTTCACCAGCAGGCGCGGGTTGGGGCCGCCGTGGGCGTCGTGGCAGGAGGTGCAGCTGCCGGAGCGGACCGGGTCGTGCGACGAGCGCATCGAGGTCCAGCGGAGCACCTGCGGGTGGCAGCGCTGGCAGAGCGCCTGCTCGCCGGCGGAGAGCAGCTTCGGCTCGGGCGAGGCGTGGGGCCGGTGGCAGTCGGCGCAGGCGCCGCGCCGCACCGGCTGGTGCACCACCTTGGCCTTCTGCTTCTCCTCGAGGTCCGGGTGGCAGCCGAGGCAGAGGGCCGGGCGCGCCTCGACGAGCAGCCTCGGCTGACGCGCCGCGTGGGGCGAGTGGCAGGAGGTGCAGTCGCCGTCCCTCACCGGCGGGTGGACCGACTTGCCCGAGAGCTCCTTGTCGAGCCCGTCGTGGCAGCCGGCGCAGAGGGCCGGCGGCTGCGCCGAGCGGGCGAACGGGGCGCCGGGCTTGGGCGCGTGGCAGCTCGAGCAGTCGCTCACCGGCTCGTGCACCACCTGGCGCAGCAGCGCCTTCGACGCCGACGAGTGGGGCGTGTGGCAGCCGAGGCAGTGCTTCCCCTCCACCGGCAGGCCGCCGTGCTTCGGCGCCAGGTCGGGGTGGCAGGTGCCGCAGAGCGCCTCGGGCGCCTCGGTGAGGAGCTTCGGCTGGTCGGAGGCGTGCGGCGCGTGGCAGGCGGTGCAGCCGTCCCCCTCGATGATCGAGTGGACGTGGGCCCGCGTGAAGCCCTCGTCCTGGTGGCAGCGGCGGCAGAGGTCGGCCCCCTGGGCCACCGGCGCCGACTTGGCGCCCGGCTGGTGCGGCTGGTGGCAGGCGGTGCAGCCCGGGCCGCCGCGGAACGGCGCGTGGACGCTCTTCTTCGCCAGCTCCTTGCCGAGCTTCGCCTCGTGGCACCGCCAGCAGGCCGGGTCGGGGCCGCCGACGTGGAGCGGCACCGAGATGGCGCCGGGGGCGGGGGAGGCGGCGAGGGCGAGCGCGGTGAGGAGGGCGGACGTGAGCGTGGACATCGGGGCGGGCGGGCTCCGGCGGCGATTCGCTTCGGTGGAAGGCGCCGCATCCTAGCCGGTGCCGCCCCGGGAGGGGTGATAGTTCCGCACATGTGACGCAGCGCGCCGTCGCCCGGCGCGGCGCCGCGGCGCACCGCGGGTGGTGGCGGCGGACCCCGGCTCGGCGGAGGCTGGTCGGCCCCTCGACCGCTACCGCGCCTCCGCCTCGAGCGCCCGGGCCGCGGCGCGCAGGAGCGGCTTCGCCGAGACGTCGCTGCCGACCGCGTGGCGCATCCACAGGTCGGGAGCCACCGACCCGAAGCTCGCCATCCGCTCGATCTCGGCGCCGAAGGCGCCCGGCGGCTGGGCCGAGAGGTGCTCCTCGAGCTGCGCCGCGATGAGGTGACCGAGCGGGTAGTCGGGCAGGTAGAGGAAGCTGTGGATCATGTGGCTGTAGATGGCGAGGAGCGGCGAGTCCCTGGTGCCGAGCACCGGGGCGTACCAGCGGTTCCAGGTGTCGCGCGCCAGCCGCAGGGTCGCCTCGCGCAGCTCGGACGGCGTCGCCCTCGGGTGGGCGTACATCCAGCGCCAGACGCCCAGGTCGACGAGCGCCACGCCGGCGATCTCGTACGTCATCCACAGGTCGTTCATGGCGAGGAGGCGGCGCGCCTCCGGGTCGGGCGGGCCGCCGAGCCCGAGCACCTCGAGGTCGCGCGCCTGGAAGGCGAAGGCGAGGGCCTCGGTGAAGGCGGTGTTGGGCACGCCGGCGAGGAGCGTCGAGTCGACCTGGTAGAGCGAGAAGCACTGCTCCACGTTGTGGCCGAGCTCGTGGACCGCGATGTTGAAGCCCTTGTAGTCCATGCCGTCCGGGCCGACGCGCGTGCGCAGGTGGGGCTTGTCGCCGCGCCGCCCGGCGCCGAGCGCGTGGCCCGAGCCGCGCGCCGGGTCGACCTCGACGTGCGCCGCGAGCCAGGCCGCCTTCTCCGGCGCGAAGCCGAGCGCGCCGAGCAGGCGCGGCAGGTCGGCGGCGAAGGCGGCCGGCGTCGGGTAGCGCGCCCTGGTGCGGGCGTCGAGGTCGGCCTCGGTGAAGCGGGTGCGCGGCCGGAAGCCGTCGTACCAGACGTCGAACGGCTCGAGCGGCCGGCCCAGCCGGCGCCGGATCACCTCGGCCACCCGCCGCACCTCGGGCGCGCCGAGCACCTCCTCGAGGAGCGCCACCACGCGCGCCTCGGGGATCTCCCGCTCCAGCTCGAACTTGCGCGCGATGTGGGTCGGCGCCGCGGGGGAGTACGGATCGGCGGCCCGCACGGCGCGGAAGTCCTCGAGGAGCATGGCGTAGCGCGTGTCCGGCTCGCGCGCCCCGTCCGGCGGCGCGGTCCGGGGCGCCCTCCCGCCCTCGATGGTGCCGGCCGGCGCGGCCTTCACCGTGTTGGCCGCCGGATCCCAGTCGACCGTCGGGTCGTTCACCGCGGCGCGCGGGATGGTCTGGGTGACGATCCGCTCCATCACCCGCGCGAGGAGCCGCTGCCGGGCGAGCCCGCCCTCCTGCGCGTACTGCGCCTTCACCTCGTCGCGCAGGTTCCAGTGGGAGAGGAGCCGCTTCCCCTGCTCGAAGGGGCGCTCGCCGCCCGGGCCGAGCAGGTGGTGGGCGTAGACGTCGTAGCCGGCCACGTAGAGGTCGGAGGCGGCGGCGGCGCGGGCGATCCGCTGGTTCACGTCGGCCGGCACGCGCCGGGCGAAGCGGCCGGCGAGCCGCGCCTCGGCCCACTGGCGCCGCGTCCAGCCGGCGCCGTCGCGGAGCCGCTCCTCGAGGCTGGAGAGCGGGAAGTTGAGCAGCGCCGCGAAGGCCACCTTGCCGTCGAAGAGGTCGTCGACGAGGTGGGCCGAGGCGTCGTGGGCGGCGAGGAGCGCGTCGACCGGCTGCATGGGGCCGAGGTCGAGCTGCGCGAAGCGGGAGAGCTCGCGGTTCACCTCGACGGCGTGGCCGTCGAGCTGCTCGAGCGACGCCTCGAGCCGGCCGAAGAGCGCTTCGAGCGCCGGTCCGGCCGGGGCGAACTGCTCCACGGCGAAGGCCTGGAACGCGGCGGCGTCGCCGTCGGCCGGACGCCAGGCGGCGGCCGCCTGCCGGACGCCGCGCTCGGCGCGGGCCCGCTCCGCCTCGCCGTGGCGCGCCACGAGC
>DASTGK010000234.1:0-10515 GCA_035719085.1 Anaeromyxobacteraceae bacterium | reverse complement strand
CGGGCCGTCTGGGCGCGGTGCTCCGGGCTGCGGGCCGAGAGGATGCCGTAGAACCCCTTGGCGTGCTCCTCCTGGGCGAAGTGCTCCGAGAGCGTGCGCGACAGCTCCTCGAGCGCGTGGCCGAGGGCGCCGGCGTCGCCGGCCTGGGCCAGGCGGCCGGTCAGCTCGTGGAGCCGGCCGTGGTCCTCGTCGAGGGCGCGGGTGACCTGATCCACGGCGTGCGCCGCGCCCACCTCGCCGGCGGCGGTGAACTGGGCCGCCTCGGTGGAGTGCTCCAGCGCCAGCGTCGAGGCGGTCCCGCCGGAGGCCGCGGTGGCGACGAGGTCGAAGTACCCGGTGCCCACCTCGCGCTGGTGGCGGGTGGCGGTGTAGCCGTGCCGCTCGGAGGCGAACTCGGCCTCCTGCAGCTCGGTGTAGGCGGACATGCCCCGCTCCTTGTAGCCGCGGGCCAGCTCGAACATGCCGTGGTTGAGCGCGTGGAAGCCGGCCAGCGTGACGAACTGGAACTTGTAGCCCATGGCGCCGAGCTCGCGCTGGAACCGGGCGATGGTGGCGTCGTCCAGGTTCTTCCGCCAGTTGAAGGAGGGCGAGCAGTTGTAGGCGAGGAGCTTGCCCGGGAACCTGGCGTGGATCCCCTCGGCGAAGCGGCGCGCCTCGTGGAGGTCGGGCTTGCCGGTCTCGCACCAGACGAGGTCGGCGTAGGGGGCGTAGGCGAGGCCGCGGTGGATGGCGCACTCGATGCCGCCCCGGAGCGCGTAGAAGCCCTCGCTCGTCCGCTCCCCCTTCTCGATGAAGGGCGCGTCGTAGGGGTCCACGTCGCTCATGATGAGCTTGGCGCTCTCGGCGTCGGTGCGGGCCACGAGCACCGTCGGCACGCCCATGACGTCGGCGGCGAGGCGGGCCGAGGTGAGGGTGCGCACGAAGGTGGAGGTGGGCACGAGCACCTTGCCGCCCAGGTGGCCGCACTTCTTCTCGCTCGCCACCTGGTCCTCGAAGTGCACGCCGGCGGCGCCCGCCTCGATCATCGCCTTCATCAGCTCGTAGGCGTTGAGCGGGCCACCGAAGCCGGCCTCGGCGTCGGCCATGATGGGGGCGAACCAGTCGCGCCCGTGCTTCCCCTCGCTCCACTCGATCTGGTCGGCCCGCTGCAGCGCCCGGTTGATGCGCCGGACCACGGTCGGCACCGAGTTGGCTGGGTAGAGGCTCTGGTCCGGGTAGGTCTGGCCGGCGTCGTTGGCGTCGGCCGCCACCTGCCAGCCGGAGAGGTAGATGGCCTCGAGGCCGGCCCGCACCTGCTGCACCGCCTGGTTGCCGGTGAGGGCGCCGAGCGCGTTGACGTAGGGGCGCGCGTGGAGCAGGTGCCAGAGCTTCTCGGCGCCGCGGCGCGCCAGGGTGTGCTCGATGCGGATGGAGCCGCGCAGCCGCTCCACCTCGTCGGGGCCGTAGCGGCGCAGGATCCCCTCCCAGCGGCGCGGGTCGGGGTGGGAGGGGGCGGCGGACAGCTCGGCGGGCAGGTGGCTGGTCTCGGGGGGCATGGCGGGCAGGTCTCCGGTGGTGCGCTCGAGGAGCTCGTAGGCGGGGAGGGTGAGGAACTCGCAGAACTCGGGCTGGATGGTGATGCGCTCGAAGAGGGCGCGGGCCTCGTCGAAGCGGCCGCCGAGCCAGCGCGGCTCGCCGACCTCGCGCCGCACCCGGTCGACCTCGTCGGCCAGGACGGCGCGGAAGCGGTCCACCGTGAGCGGCTCGCCGTCGTCGAGCGGGACGCCGTGGTGGATCCACTGCCAGGCGAGGGCGCGGGAGATCTCGGCGGTGGCCGCGTCCTCCATCAGGTCGTAGAGCGGCACGCAGCCGGAGCCGCGCAGCCAGGCCTCGATGTACTGGAGGGAGACGCGGATGTTGTGGCGCAGCCCCTCCTCGGTGCGCGTCCCCTCGACCGGCCGCAGGAGGTCGCGCGCGCCGACCGTCACGTCCTCGCGCAGGCGGTGGAGCTGGTTCGGCCCGCGCATGTGCTCGTCGAAGACCTCGCGGGCCACCGGCACGAGGCCCGGGTGGGCCACCCAGGTGCCGTCGTGGCCGTCGGTCACCTCGCGCAGCTTGTCGGCGCGCACCTTGGCGAGCGCCGCCGCGCTGGCGGCCGGGTCGTGCTTGATCGGGATCTGCGCCGCCATGCCGCCCATGGCGTGGGCGCCGCGCCGGTGGCAGGTCTTGATGAGGAGCTGCACGTAGGCGCGCAGGAACCCCTTGTCCATGGTGACCTGCGCGCGGTCGGGCAGGACCATGGCCGGATCGCCCCGGAAGCGCTTCACGTAGCTGAAGATGTAGTCCCAGCGGCCGCAGTTGAGGCCGGCGGAGTGCTCGCGCAGCTCCCACAGGATCTCGTCCATCTCGAAGGCGGCGGGGAGCGTCTCGACGAGGCAGGTGGCGCGGACCGTGCCGCGCGGCAGGCCGATCACCTCCTGGGCGCGCACGAAGACGTCGTTCCAGAGCCGCGCCTCGAGGTGGCTCTCGAGCTTGGGCAGGTAGAAGTAGGGGCCGCTCCCCTTGGCCACGAGCGCGCGGGCGTTGTTGGCGAAGAAGACGGCGAAGTCCCACAGGCCGGCCGGGACGGGCAGGCCGTCCACCCGGGCGTGGCGCTCGACGAGGTGCCAGCCGCGCGGGCGGACCATGAGGACCGCCGTCCGCGGCTCGAGCTGGTAGACCTTGCCGCCGTCCGGCGCGACGTAGGTGATGGTGCCGGCGACGGCGTCCTTCAGGTTCACCTGCCCCTCGACGGCGTTGCGCCAGGTCGGGGAGTTGGAGTCCTCGAAGTCGGCCATGAAGACCGACGCGCCCGAGTTGAGGGCGTTGATGATCATCTTCCGGTCGACCGGGCCGGTGATCTCGACGCGCCGGTCGAGGAGGTCGGGCGGGATGGGGGCGACCTTCCAGTCGCCCTCGCGGACCGCCTCGGTCTCGGTGAGGAAGTGGGGCCGCTCGCCCTGGTCGAAGCGGCGCTGCCGGTCGCGCCGCCGCTCGAGCAGCTCGGCCACGCGCGGGCGGAAGCGGCGGGCGAGGTCGGCGACGAGCGCCAGCGCCTCGGGCGTCAGCACCGCCTCGTGGCCGTCGGGGAGCGGGCCGGTGAGCTCGAGGCCGGGGACCTCCGGCGCTCGCGGGCCCTTCGGGCCGGCGCGGCGATCGGCGTGGGCGGTCGGGGTCGGTTCGAGGGTCGTCGAGAGCGGGGGAGGGGCCATGTGGGGTCCTTTCACGGTGGACCCCATCAACCTTGTCTTGATTCAAGTCAAACGCAAGAGCGCCTGAGATTCCACGGCGTTATGTCGAAAATCGAAGAACCTGTTGGGCGCGAAAAGCTGTAAAGCTTGAAAATCGAGCGGCGCGGCAGCACCTTCCCCTGCGGACGCCCGGCCCGTCCCGGGCCGCGTCCCCCGGGAGCCCGTCATGGCGGAGACCCCTCACCTCGGCGCCAAGGTCCGGGCCCTGCGGCGCGGGAAGAACCTCACCCAGGTGCAGCTCGCCGAGCGGCTCGGCATCTCGGCCTCGTACCTCAACCTCATCGAGCACAACCGGCGCAGCCTCTCGGCGCCGCTCCTCATCCGGCTGGCCGAGATCTTCGACCTCGACCTGCGCTCGCTCTCCCCCGAGCAGCACGCGCGCGAGGTGGCCGACCTGCTCGAGGTCTTCGGCGATCCGCTCTTCGACTCGCACGACGTCACCACCGGCGAGGTGAAGGACCTCGTCGCCTCCTGCCCCTCGGCGGCCCGCGCCGTGCTCGGCCTCTACCAGGCCTACCGCGGCGCGCGCGAGGCGGCCGACACGCTCACGGCGCGGCTCACCGACGGCGACCTCGAGGGGGCGGGCAGCGCCCAGCTCCCCACCGAGGAGGTCTCGGACCTCATTCAGCGCCACATGAACTGGTTCCCGGAGCTGGAGGAGGGGGCGGAGCAGCTCTGGCGCGACGGCCACCTCGACCGCGAGGACCTGGGCGTGGCGCTGGCCCGCCGGCTCGGCGCCCTGGGCGTGGAGGTGCGCATCGGCCGGTCGGCGGAGATGGACGGGGCGGTGCGCCGCTACGATCCGGTGCGGCGGGTCCTCTGGCTCTCCGAGGTGCTGCGGCGCGGCAGCCGCCACTTCCAGCTGGCCCACCAGATCGGCCTCCTCACCGGCCAGGCGGTGCTCGACCGGATCGCCGCCGACCCGCTCCTCACGAGCGACGCCTCCAGGCGGCTGGCGCGCGTCGCGCTCGCCAACTACTTCGCCGGCGCGGTGCTCATGCCCTACGCCTCCTTCCTCGAGGCGGCGCGCGGCGAGCGCTACGACATCGAGCTGCTCGGCAACCGCTTCCGCGTCGGCTTCGAGCAGGTCTGCCACCGGCTCACCACGCTGCGCCGGCCGGGCGCCGAGGGCGTGCCCTTCCACATGGTGCGCGTCGACATCGCCGGGAACATCTCCAAGCGCTTCAGCGCCTCGGGCCTGCGCTTCGCCCGCTTCTCCGGCGCCTGCCCGCGCTGGACGGTCTTCGAGGCCTTCACCACGCCCGGCCTCACCCGCACGCAGCTCTCGCAGATGCCGGACGGCACCACCTACTTCTGGGTGGCGCGCACCGTCCGCAAGGAGGGGGGCGCCTACCACGCGCCGCGCTCGGTCCTCTCGATCGGGCTCGGCTGCGAGGTGTCGCACGCCCCCAAGCTGGTCTACGCCGACGGGGTCGACCTGGGCGCGCGCGGCGCGGTCGTGCCGGTGGGGATCACCTGCCGGCTCTGCGAGCGGATGGACTGCGAGCAGCGCGCCTTCCCGCCGCTGCAGCACCCGCTCGCGGTGAACGAGAACGTCCGCGGCGTCTCCTTCTACGCGCCGACCGACAAGCGGGAGCGGTGACGCGCGGCGGCCCTCGTCGCGACCGGTGCGTCATCCGTGAGGACGCGGGGTCCGCAGGACGTCGAACGAACGTCGGACCCCTAAATACCGACAGGGGCCCACATCGCCGCAGATCCGCGCCACCCGAGTCGCGCCGCGGGCTTGGCTCGCTGCGACAGGCGCCGTCCGGAGAGCAGGGGACTTACCGTCCGACTCCCGGGGGGGATAGCCTCGTCCAGGTGCTCATGGGCTCGCCAAAGCGGATCCTGGTCGTCGACGACAACCTCCCGTTGCGCGTCCTGCTCACCCAGGCGCTCGAGTCGGCCGGCTACGTCGCCATCGCCGCCGAGTCGGCCGAGGCGGCGCTCGAGGTGGCCTCGTTCGATCCGCCCGACCTCTGCCTCGTCGACCAGTGCATGCCCGGCATGTCCGGCGCCGACCTCATCCGCACGCTGCGCCGCTCGCCCGACGCCCGGCTCCGCAGCATCCCGGCCATCGGCCTGACCGGCTACGAGGGCTCGGCGCGCGACCTGGTCGACGCCGGGGCGCTCTGCGCCATGCAGAAGCCGTGCGGCGAGGGGCCGCTGCTCGCCACCGTGGCGAGCGCGCTCGACGAGAAGAAGCACTGACCGGACGCCTCAGCGGGGCGCCGACTCCTCGGGCGGGCGCGTCCGCGAGAAGGCGCGCCAGAGCGCCAGGTCGTAGCCGATCTTGAGCGCGCCGCAGACCAGGAACGGGACGCCGGCCAGCGCCGGCACCGCGTAGAGCGGCCCGGCGAGGAGCGGCGCGAGCGACGACCCGACGGTCCGGGCGATGCCGGTGACGCCGGCCGCCGCGGCCCGCTCGTCCGGCGCCACCACCGCCATCGTGTAGGACTGGCGGGTCGGCACGTCCATCTGCGAGATGGAGAAGCGGGCGAAGAGGACCGCCACCGCCGACCACATGGTCGGCATGACGGGGACGAGGAGCAGGAGCAGGTTGGAGGGCAGGTGGGTGAACACCATGGTGTTCACGAGCCCGAAGCGGCGCGCCAGCGAGGCGGCCCAGAGCGCCGACAGGCCGGCCAGCACGTTGGCCACGAGGAACACGGCGCCGATGAGCCCCTCGCCGGCGCCGAACTTCTGGTGGAGCCACCAGGCGACGAAGCTCTGCACGATGAAGCCGCCGGCGAAGGCGTCGACGGTGAAGAGCGCCGAGAGGCGCAGCACCACGCCGCGCGAGCGGTGCAGCCCGAGCGCCGCCGCCACCCCGCCCGGCCGCGCCGCCTCGGCGGGCGGCGCCTCGACCGCCGGCGAGAGCCGGCCGAAGACGGCGAAGAGGGCGGCGCCGAGCACGGCGTAGCCGACCACCACCGCCCGGTAGCTCGCGAGCGGCGTCCAGCCGAGCCGCTGCAGCCCCTCGGCCGCCGCCCCGCCCGCGAAGGCGCCGGCGGCGGTGGCGAAGGAGCCGGTCAGCGTGTACCAGGCGAAGACCTGGGTGCGGCGCGAGGCGGGCAGGGCCTGCGACAGCGCCGCCTGCTCGATGGCCAGGAAGGGGCCGACCTCGTTGCCCGACGGGCTGATGATGCCGAGCGTGGCCGCGAGGAGGAGGAGCCAGAAGTCGGTCGTCACCGCGAAGAGGACGCCGGCGCCGAGCATCATCACCGCGCCGAAGCGGAGCATGCGGCGCCGCCCGGCCCGGTCGGCCCGGGTGGTGACGAGGAGCGAGAGCGCCGTGTCGCCGAGGAGCGTCAGCGTGAGCAACAGGCCGATGCGCGCCTCGCCCAGCCCCGCCGCGGCGAGGTGGAAGACG
The DNA here is from genome assembly GCA_035719085.1 of Anaeromyxobacteraceae bacterium. Classification (GTDB taxonomy): domain Bacteria; phylum Myxococcota; class Myxococcia; order Myxococcales; family Anaeromyxobacteraceae; genus JADKCZ01. The sequence goes on along the minus strand of DASTGK010000234.1, from coordinate 3,873 downwards.
AGGACGACCGAGAGCGAGCCGTAGGCGAAGAGCCGGAGCCCCCGCGTGGCGAAGAGCCGGGCGACGTCGCCGCGCAGCGCCGGCGACGCCCCGGCCTCAGCCACGGGCGTAGGTCTCGAGCGCCGCCGACACGGCCGCGCCCGGCCTCGGGCCCTTGCCCTGCTTCGCCAGCGCCTGCTCCAGCGCCGCCAGCACCGCGAGCACGTTCTCCTGGCGCGAGCCCTCGCCCATGAGGCCGATGCGCCAGACCTGGCCGGCGAGCGGGCCGAGGCCGCCGCCGATCTCGATGCCGGCGTCGGCCAGCAGCGCCTTGCGCACCGCCGCCTCGTCCACGCCGGCCGGCACCTTGACGCAGTTGAGCGACGGCAGCCGGTGCCCCTCGCTCGCCTGCGGCGCGCAGCCGAGGGCGGCGAGGCCGGCGAGCAGCGCCGCCGAGTGGCGGGCGTGGCGGGCGTAGCGGGCCGGCAGCCCCTCCTCGAAGACGAGCCGCAGCGCCTCGCGCAGCGCGTAGACCATCGAGATGGGGGCGGTGTGGTGGTAGGCGCGCTTCCCCTCGGCCCAGTAGTCCGCGATCATCGAGGCGTCGAGGTACCAGCTCTGCACCTTGGTCTTGCGCGCCTTCACCACCTCGAGCGCGCGCGGGCTCAAGGTGAAGGGGGCGAGGCCGGGCGGGCAGGAGAGGCACTTCTGCGTGCCGGAGTAGACGGCGTCGGCGCCCCAGGCGTCGACCTCCACCGGCAGGCCGCCGAGCGACGTGACGGTGTCGACCACGAGGAGCGCGCCGTGGTCGTGGCAGCGCTGGCCGAGCGCGGCCATCGGCTGCCAGGCGCCGGTCGAGGTCTCGGCGTGCACCAGGCCGACCGCCTTCACCTTGCCCGCCTTCTTCAGCGCCTCCTCGACGCGGGCCGGGTCGACCACCTCGCCCCAGGGGAGCTCGATCTTGACGAGCTTGGCGCCGCAGCGGCCGACGATGTCGGCCATGCGCGTGCCGAAGACGCCGGCCACGACGACGATCATGGTGTCGCCCGGCTCGAGCACGTTGACGAGCGCCGCCTCCATGCCGGCCGAGCCGGTGCCGGAGATGGCGATGGTGAACGGGTTCTGCGTGCCGAGGACCTGGCGCAGCATCCCCTGCACCTCGTTCATGATCTCGAGGAACTTGGGGTCGAGGTGGCCGAGCAGCGGCGTCGACATGGCGCGCAGGACGCGCGGGTGGACCGGGCTCGGGCCGGGGCCGAGGAGGAGGCGCGAGGGGGGCGCGAGCTCGGGGACGGTCGGGGACATGCGGACCTCGGGGGAAGGCGGGGGAGGGCGATTCTGCTACAGGGGCACCCGCCGCGCGAGGGGACCATTCGGGGGGACGAAGCCGTGGCGGCGCCCCCACGTTCGACGGATGATGACACCCGATGACCACGCTCCCCGCGCTCGCGCTCGCCCTCTCCGTCGCCGGCACCGCCGCCCCGCCCTGGGAGGCGGCGCCGGCCTTCTCGGCCGATCCGGCCGAGCTGGCGCGGGCCGCGGCCGCGCTCCCGCCCCCGGAGGACGCCGACGTCGACGTGCTGCTCGAGGAGGCGACCTTCGCCTTCGACGAGCAGGGGCGCGTCACCGCCACCTGGCGCCTGGTCTACCGGGCCCTCTCGCGCGACGCGGCGATCCGCTGGGCCGAGGTGCGCCGCGCCTGGGCACCCTGGCACGAGGCGCGCCCGGAGCTCCGCGCGCGCGTCGTCACGCCCGACGGCACCGCCCACGCGCTCGACCCGGCCACGCTGGTGGAGTCGGGGCTCGGCCTGGAGCAGGACGGGCTCTACGGCGACCGGCGGGTGCTGACCGGGCCGCTGCCGGCCGCCGCCGCCGGTGTGGTGGTGGAGGAGCAGGCGGTGGTGCGCGAGGAGGCGCCGCTCTTCGAGGCGGGCGCGGTGCGCCGCTACCTGGTGGGGCGCGACGGCCCGGTGCGCCGGGTGCGGCTCCGGCTCGAGGCGCCGCGCGGCCTGCCGCTCGCCTGGGCGCTGCGCGGCGGGCTCGAGGGGGCGCCGCTCGAGACGGTCGAGGGCGGGCGGCGGGTCCTCGCCTGGCAGTGGGGGCCGGTGGCGCCGGTGCCGCCGCGCGAGCCGCTCGTGCCGCCCGACCGCGCCTCACCGCCCCACGTCGCCTTCGCCACCGGGCGCTCCTGGGGCGCGGTGGCGGCCGCCTACCGCGAGGTGGTGGAGCGGCAGCTGGCCGGCGCGGGGCTCGAGGCGGTGGCGCGGGAGGTGATCCCCGCAGGGGCGACGCGCCTCGCCGCCGCCCAGGCGGTGCTCGACTGGCTGCGGGGGCGGGTGCGCTACACGGCGCTCGAGCTCGGCGCCGCGGCGCTCGTGCCGGCGCGGCCGGCCCAGACGCTGGAGCGCCACTACGGCGACTGCAAGGACCTCGCGCTCCTGGCCGCCGGCGTGCTCCGCGCCGCCGGCTTCCCGGCCACGCTGGCGCTCGTCCGGCTCGCGGCCGACGACCCCGCCGCGCTGCCCGGCCTCGGCGACTTCGACCACGCCGTCGTGGCGGTGGGCGGCGAGCCGGCGCTCTTCCTCGACGCGACGGACCCCGACACGCCGGCCGGCCAGCTCCCGGGGCCGCTCCAGGGGCGGCTGGCGCTCGTGGTCGCGCCGGGCGCGGGCGGGCTGGTGCGGCTGCCGGAGGCGCCCGCCGGCCAGAGCCGCGTCGAGGTGACCCGCGTCGTCCAGCTCCCGGAGAACGGCTGGGCCGACGCGCGCGAGGTGCAGGAGCTGGCCGGCGCGCTCGCCACCGAGCAGCGGGCGGCGCGGCGGGCGCTCCCGCCGGCCGAGGTCGAGGAGGCGGACCACGACCTCGTGGCGGGCCACTTCGGCCAGGCGTCGGGCGGCACCGTCTCCTTCGGCGGCCTCGACCGGCCGGACGGGCCGGTCCGGGTCGAGCTCTCGGGGCGCGGCTCGCACTGGGGCATCACCCGCGCCGACGACGCCGAGGTGGTGGTGTCGGGCGGCTCCCTGCTCCGCTGGCTGCCGGAGGCGGTGCGACCGCGCGCGGAGGAGGGCGGCGAGGAGGCGGGCGGCGGCAAGGCCACCTCGCGCCCGGCCGCCAAGGGAGGGTCGGCGCTCCGGCAGCGCGAGCTCCTGCTGCCGGTCGCCTACCAGGGGACGCTCCGCTTCCGCGTCGAGCCGCCGCCCGGCTTCGAGGCGCGCCTGCCGCTCCCCGAGCCGAGGACGATGGCGCTCGGCCCGCTCACCTGGACCAGCCGCTACGCCGTCGAGCCGGACGGGGCGGTCACCGCCGTCCACGAGGTGACCGTGGCGCGCCGGCGGCTCGAGCCGCAGGAGGTCGAGGGGCTGCGCGCGGGGCTCTCGCCGCTGCTCGAGGACGGGCCGCGCGTCCGCTTCGGTCGGACCTCGAGCCGGCTGCTCGAGGAGGGGAAGGGGCGCGAGGCGCTCGACGAGATCAGGCGGCTCGTGGCGCTCCACCCGGCCGAGGCGCGCCACCTGAACCACGAGGCGCAGGCGCTCCTCAAGCTCGGCCTGGGCGACGCGGCCCGGGCGGCGGCGCGGCGGGCGGTCGAGCTCGAGCCGGGCAGCGGCTGGGCGCAGCGCGTGCTCGCCACCGCGCTCGAGCACGACGCCCTCGGCCGCTGGCTCGCGCCCGGCTGCGACCTGGCCGGCGCGGTGGCGGCGCAGCGCCGCGCCTCCGAGCTGGAGAAGGAGCCGGCCGTGCGGGCCCACCTCGGCTTCCTGCTCGAGCACGGCGAGGGGTGCGTCCGCTGGGGCGAGGGGGCGCGGCTCGACGAGGCGGCGGCGGTCTACCGCGCCATCCGGACCGAGCTGAAGAGCGCCGAGCACGAGAAGGACCTCCTCACGGTGCTCCTGCGCG
>DASTGK010000233.1:0-5022 GCA_035719085.1 Anaeromyxobacteraceae bacterium | reverse complement strand
TCACCGCCGAGGAGCGGGAGGAGCTGCGGGCCGGCAGCAGCGCCGACCTGGCCGAGACCCAGGCCACCCTCGACAAGGTCCACGCCAAGGACCCGGTCTTCATGCGGGTGGTCCACTCCTCGCTCGCCTGCTACCACGGCGTGCGCAAGGACCGGCTCAAGGACGAGCTGCGCCACGAGGAGGCGCTCCTCAAGCTCGGCCAGGGCGACAAGCAGAAGGCCTACTCGCTCAAGGCCGAGCTCCGCGTCTCCGACGAGGTGCTGGCCCGCTCGAAGGACGCCTCCCGGGGTTACGCGGGCGGCCTCGCTCGCTGCACCGAGGAGAAGGTGGCGGTCCTCGCCCACTGCCTCGCGATCCGGTTCGAGGGGCAGAAGCAGGAGCCGGCCTGCGAGTCGGAGGAGATCCAGCAGTACATCCGGTTCATCAAGTGATCGTTTGCGACGGCGAGCGCGGCGATCCGTCGCTGCGCCGCGCCCGCTCCCCGGACCGGATCGGTCCAGATCCGAGCCCTCGGCGACCCTGCCGAGGGCTTGATTTGTCACCCCGTCCCGATTTCCACTGACGCCTCCCGGTGCCCCGCACACGGCGTCTCTCGTCGGTGCGCTCCCGTTCCCCGCAGCCCGAGAGGTCGCGACATGCGCACCCACCGATTCGCCCTCGTCGCCCTCCTCGCCGGCGCCGCCGTCCTCGCCGCCTGCGACAAGGCCCGGCAGGCCGGCGCCACCAGCGCCGCTCAGACCTGCACCGGCTGCCACGGCGGCACCGACAACACCACCGGCGCGCCGCCCCGGGCGCTCGACGGCTCGACGGCGGTCTCCGCCCGAGGCGTCGGCTCGCACACCGCCCACATCAAGGCCGGCGTCGCCTGCGAGTCGTGCCACCGGGTCCCGACGCGCATCGAGGACGCCAGCCACATCGACGGCGCGGTCACCATCACCTTCAGCGACCTCGCCAAGAAGGGCATACCGGTCGACCAGCAGGCGACCATGTGGAACCCGGCCGCCGGCACCTGCGCCGTCTACTGCCACGGCACCGGGCTCGGGCTCGGCGGCACCAACTTGACGCCGGTCTGGACGGCGCCGCCCGCCGGCGGCCTCGGCTGCACCGCCTGCCACGCCGCCCCGCCCGCCGTCCCGCCCCACTCGCCCACCATGCCCCTCACCGCGTGCGCGACCTGCCACTCGACCACCGTGCAGAACGTGGGCGGCGTGCCGACCATCGTGAAGGGCGGCACGCACGTGAACGGCCAGGTGGACGCCGCCGGCGGCAGCTGCACCGACTGCCACGGCGACGCCTCGCGCAGCGAGCTGGTGGCGCTCAACCAGGCCGCGCCGCCCAAGGATCTCGCCGGCCTGACGGCCAGCGACAAGGTCGGCGCCCACCAGGCCCACCTGCACGACGGCCCGCTCGCCAAGGCCTTCGCCTGCGCCGAGTGCCACACCGTCCCCTCCGCCGTGCCCCACTCCGGCGGCGTCCAGTTCGCCACCGCGGCGGGCACCATCGCCAAGAACGGCGGCGCCACGCCGGGGTACACGCCCGCCACGCTCACCTGCAACGCCGTCTACTGCCACGGCGCCACGCTCTCCGGCGGCAGCAACAAGACGCCGGCCTGGAACGGCGGCCCCTCGCAGGCAGGCATCGGCCAGACCGACCTCGTGGCCCGCTGCGGCGTCTGCCACGGCTTCCCGCCGACCATCGCGCCGCACACCGCCGCGCTCACCGCCATCGCGCAGTGCAACGCCTGCCACCCGGGCACCGCCAACGCCGACGGCACCATCAACGTGGCCAACCACGTGAACGGCACGATCGAGGCCACCGGCGGCGCGCCGCACCCGGTCCCCTACCCCTCGACGCAGCACGGCCCGGCCGCCAAGGCCGACCTGGCCTCCTGCGCCGCCTGCCACGGCACCACCTTCGACGGCGGCATCGGCCCCTCCTGCACCGCCTGCCACACGACGAACGGCCACCCCACCTGGAAGACCGAGTGCACCTTCTGCCACGGCACGGCCACGCGCGCGGCCGACACCGCCGACGGCTTCCCGCAGGTGGGCAACCCGACGGTCTACGCCAACCTGGCCGGCCCGCCGCTCGCCGCCACCACGCGCCCCATCGGCGCCCACGAGGCCCACTACGGCAACGATCCGACCACGGGCAACCAGCTGTCGCGCCCCATCGTCTGCACCCAGTGCCACGGGACGCTCCCCACCGACGGCAACCTGGCCCATGTGAACAAGGTCGTGGCCATCAGCTGGGGCGCCCTCCCGACGGGCGGCGGCGTGACCCCCACGCCCGCGCCGGTGAACGGCGCGCTGCCGGCGGCGCAGGAGCCCAACCCCAACTGCGCCAACTACTGCCACGGCGGCTCGCTCGAGGGCGGCACCAAGAAGGCGACCGGCGTCTTCTGGACGGGCGGCTCGGCCGAGGCGGCCTGCGGCACCTGCCACTCGACGCCGCCGCCCTACAGCGCCGGCAGCGGCTGGCACGTGCAGAACACCGACTGCAACAAGTGCCACCCGGGCTACGCCCTCCCGGCGAACGGCGGGCTCACCGCCGCGGCCAAGCTGACCCACGTCGACGGCCAGCTGCAGGTCAACTCGCTCAGCTGCAGCGGCTGCCACTCGTTCGGCGCCCCGTTCACGGCCACCACCGGCGCCACCGCCAGCAGCGACAACCGGGTCGGCGCCCACAACAAGCACCTGCAGCCGACCATCGCGAACGCCTTCAGCTGCACCGAGTGCCACACCATCCCGTCCGGCACGCACCCGAGCGGCGCGGTGGTCATCGCCTGGGGCGCCACCGCCGCGGCCAACGGCGCCACGCCGACGCCCGCGGCCGGCACCATCCCGACCGCCAGCGCCGTCAGCTGCGCCAACTACTGCCACGGCCAGAAGCTGACCGGCGGCTCCACCACGACGCCGGCCTGGACCGGCACGCTGACCGGGTGCGGCACCTGCCACGGCGCCCCTCCGGGCGGTTCGCACCAGCTCGGCGTGCACGTCGGCCAGAACTGCACCCGCTGCCACAACTCGGTGGCCGGTGTCAGCGGCGGCGCCAACGTCATCGCCAACAAGGCGCTCCACGTGGACCGGACGGTCGAGGTGGTGGCGGATCCGGCGCTCAGCATGACCTTCACGAAGAGCGGCACCACCTGGACCTGCGCCAACGGCTGCCACGGCACGGGCGCCTCGCAGAGCTCCGGGTCCTGGTAGCGCGGCCTCCGCCGGGCCGCGGCGCGCGCTCCCCGTGGCGCGCGCTCGCGGCCGGCCTTCGGGCCCAGGCCCTCAGCGCCCGCTCGCCCGCCCCAGCGTGACGAGCGGCGCCTCGCCGGGCGCGAGCACGCGGAAGAGCCTCTGCTCCTGCGCGCTCGCCGCGCGGAAGCTGTCGTGCGCCCGGCGCAGCGCCTCGCGGCAGCGGGCGCGCCGCGCCTCGTCCCCCTGGCACTCCGGCCCCTCGCGGTCGGCGGCCGCCAGCTCGAGCCGGAAGCGGCGCAGCACCGAGAGCCGGTTGACCCGCAGGAGCGCCGGGTCGTAGGCGACGTCGAGGAGCTCGAACAGCTCCTCCGCCCCGTCGATCCGCGAGAGCTCGTCGTCGATCATCCGGCTCCTCCCTCACGGCGCGGCGGCGCCGGCCTCGGCCGCCTCGCCCTCCGGGGCGGGCTTCGCCGCGGCCTGGCGCACCGGGAAGGTGGTCCGCGCCAGCCAGCGAGACAGCTCGGCCACGAACCGCTCCTGCGGCAGCTCCACCGGCGTGATCCCCTCGGCCGCGAGGAACCTCGCCTCGTCCACGGTCGGCTCGGCCGGCAGCACCGCGAAGTGCGGGCCGGACGAGCCCTCCACGACGGCGCGGGCCACGAGCCGCTCCGGCAGCTCGGTGAAGCGGCAGCCGGCGAAGAGGAAGCCGCAGCCGTCGCGCCGCCGGGCCACCTCGGGCGGGACGGCGCGCTGGGGCTCGGGGCCGGCGAAGGACTCGGCCAGGTCGGCCTCCGAGACGAGGTAGCTCGCGGCCGAGGGGCCCGGCCCGAGCGGCTGGTAGAGCAGCGTCTCGGCCTGCTCGGCGGGCGCCAGGCCGTCGCCCGCCGGCGCCGCCCAGCGCTCGCCCGGCCGGTCGACCGGCGAGAGGCCGTGCACCACCGCCACGCTCCGGCCGCCGGCGCGCGCGGCGTCGCCCAGGACGTCGAGCAGCGTGCCGTCGTGCCAGGCGGTGACGGCGAGCGGGAGGATGGGCAGGCCGGCGAGGAGCAGGTGGAGCGGCTCCGGATCGGCGCGCGGCGCGAAGGCCTCGCGCAGGAGCTTCACCAGCGTGCGCCGGTGCGTCGTCGCCTCGACGTGCCGGGCGGTGGGCCAGAGCCGCCCGCGCGCCGCCGCCGGCACCGGGTGGCGTGCGTCGATCCAGGCGGCCAGCTCGCCGGGCCCCGCCGGGAACGGCGGCGACCGGTGGAGCCGCGGGCCCAGGTAGGGCACGAGGCTCCCCTCGAGGAGCCGGGCGGCGACGACGTCGACGAGCCGCTGCATGAGTTCCCCCTCTCAGGCGACGGCGGCCGCCCCGTCCCCGGTCGCGGCGGGGCCGGCTGGCGCCGCCACCGGCACCGGCTCGGCCCGGCGCTCGGGCGTCACCTCGCCGGCGGCGACGCGCGCCGCGAAGCCCTGGAACCAGGCGAGCGCCGCCGGCTCGATGAACTGGTGGGCGTAGGCGTCGACCGGCTCGACGCCGGCCGCCGCCAGCTGCTCCTTGGGGCAGCGGCCGACGCGGGCCACCAGCACCGCGGCGCAGTCGGAGATGGCGGCGAGGAGCCCGGTCATGGCGTCGTCGTCGCCGTCGCCGCCGCGGCAGTAGTGCTCCACCTTGCGGTGGCCGACGAAGGCGGCGCCGCGGGCGGAGACCTCGTAGACCTGCAGCTCGCGGGCGTGGCCGAAGTGCTCGTTGACCGTGCCGCCCCCCTTGGTGGCGACGGCCACGCGGGCCGTGAGGGCGGCCGGCGCGGCGGCCACGGCGCGCAGCCCCTCCTCCCGCGCCGCGTCGCTC
>DASTGK010000232.1:0-7386 GCA_035719085.1 Anaeromyxobacteraceae bacterium | reverse complement strand
GTACCTGCGCTTCGCCCGGCCGCCGCGCCAGCCGACGGGGCGGCAGGACCTGGCCGAGCTGGCCGGCCAGCTGCTCGACTTCCTGGCGCCGGAGCTGGCGGCGGCGCGCGTCGAGGTGCGGCGCGAGCTGTCGGCCGGCCTGCCGGCGGTGCGCGGCGACGAGGGGCCGCTGCGGGCGGTGCTCCTCAACCTGGTGCGCAACTCGCGCGAGGCGATGAGCGGCGGCGGCACGCTGACCGTGGCCGCCCGGCGCCTGGAGGGCTTCGTGGAGCTGGAGGTGGCGGACACCGGCGGCGGCATCAAGCCGGAGGACCAGCAGCGGATCTTCGACCCGTTCTACTCGACCAAGGAGCGCGGCACCGGCCTCGGCCTGGCCTTCGTGCTCCAGGTGGTGCAGGAGCACGGCGGGTCGATCCGCTGCGACAGCGCCCCGGGGAAGGGCACGCGCTTCACGCTGCGGCTCCCGGCGGCCGCCGAGGAGAAGGCCGGCGAGGCGGCGCCGGCGGAGGCGGCCAGCGCATGAGCCCCGTCGATCGCCGCAGCCGCCGCGGGCGGGGGAGCGCGCGCCGCGGGGCGCCGCGGGTGGTGCGCGCCCGGGCCCCGGCGCGGCTGGAGCGGAGCCTCTGGGGCGAGCTGGAGCGCGACGTCCTGCCGAACGGGCTGCGCGTGCTGACGGCGCGGGCGCCCGGCCTCCACTCGGCCATGGTGGCGCTCTACGTGCGGGCCGGCTCGCGCCACGAGACGCCGGCGCGCAACGGCGTCTCGCACTTCCTGGAGCACCTCTTCTTCCGCGGCTCGCAGGGCTACCCGGACTCGGTGGCCATGAACGCCGCCGTCGAGGCGGTGGGCGGCAACCTGAACGGCGTCACCGCCCGCGACCACGGCTGCTACTACACGCCCATCCACCCGGACGGCCTCGAGACCGGCCTCACCATCCTGGGCGACCTCATCCGCCGCCCGCTCCTCAAGGAGATGGAGGTGGAGCGCGAGGTGATCCTGGAGGAGATCCTCGACGAGGTGGACCCGGGCGGCCGCGACATCGACCCGGACAACCTGGTGAAGCGGCTCGTCTTCGGCGCCCACCCGCTCGGCTTCAAGATCGGCGGCTCGCGCGAGACGGTGAAGGCGCTGCGGCCGGTGCACGTGCGCCGCCACCTCGACCGCTTCTACACCGGCGAGAACCTGGTGCTGGCGGTGGCCGGGCCGGTGCGCCACGCCGAGGTGCTCGACCTCGCCTTCGACCACCTGGGCGCGCTGCCGCGCGGCGTCCGCTCGGTCGACCGGCCGCCCTCGCCCTGGCCCGAGGGGCCGCTGGTGGAGGTGGCCGACCACGACGACGCGCAGGTGGAGCTGACGCTCGCCTTCCCCTGCCCGCCCGAGCACCACCCGGACTACCCGGTCTTCCTCTGCATCCGGCGCATCCTCGACGACGGCCTCTCCTCGCGCCTGCCGTTCGAGGTGGTGGAGAAGCGCGGCCTCGCCTACTCGCTCCACTGCGGCCTCGACACCTTCGTCGACGCCGGCATGCTGGTGGTGGACGGCGCCTGCGCGCCGAGGAAGCTCTCGCGCGTGGTGGGGGAGATCCTGCGGGTGCTGGCGGGCCTGGCCGAGACACCGGTGCCCGAGGAGGAGCTGACGCGGGTGCAGCGGCGCCACCGCATGACGCTCGCCTTCTCGCTCGACAGCCCGGCCGACCTGGCCGGCTGGTACGGCGCCGGCGAGATCCTCTCGGCGCCGGAGGGGTTCGAGGCGCGCTGCCGCCGGGTGGAGGCGGTGACGCCCCGGGACGTGCAGCGGGTGGCCGCGGCCGCCTTCCGCCGGGCGCGCACGGCGGCGGTGATGGTGGGGCGCGCCGGCCGGCGCGAGCGCAAGGCGGTCGACCGGCTGCTCGCCGACGCCGGCCCGTTGCCGCCGTGACGCGAGCCAGTCACGCACCGTGCACATGCCCCCACCATGAGACGTGCTAGCTTCGCCCCGATGGCGGACTTCGTGACCCAGGCGGTGCGGCGGCTGCGCGAGGACCCCGGCTTCAGCCGGAACCGGTTCTACGTGGCCCTCTCCTCGCCCGAGGGGAAGCGCGCCGTCCGCATCCACCGCCACCTGCGCTCGCTCGAGCGCGACCTCGCCGCCGGCCACGCCGCCACGGTGGCCCACGAGCCGGAGCGGGTGCGGCTGACGCTGCACGGCCGGCTGGGCGAGCGGACCGCCTGGCTCACCCGCGCCGAGTTCAAGCTGCTCTGCGACGCCCCGGCCGTGCGCGCCGCCCTGGGCGACGCGGCCCAGGAGCCGCGCTGATCAGTACGCCGCCGCCCGCACCCCGGCGCCGGCGAGCAGCGCCCGCAGCGCCTCGGCCGCGTCGCCACCCTCGAAGGCCATGCCGCCCGGGGCGTCGCGCAGCCGCTCCGGCACCGCCTCGGGCGAGGGGCCGCAGACGACGAGCGGCAGCCTGAGGCCGCGCGCCAGCTCGTCCACCAGCTCCCCCGCCTCGTCGGCCGGCAGGAGCACCACCGCGCCGACCGCGCCGGCGGCGAAGGGGCGCCAGAGCGGCCGCTGCTCCGGCTCGCCCGGCAGCTCCACCAGGTCCACCCGCACGCCGTCGCCGAGCGCCAGCCGGCCCACCGTGCCGAAGCCGGCCGGCTCGGGCGAGGCCGGCGTGAAGCCGGGCACGGTGGCGAAGCGGGCCAGCGCGGCGCGGCGCGAGAGCGGGCCGCCGCCGGCGACCAGCACCTTGCCGACCGTCTGGGCGCCGGAGGAGCGGCCGCGGGCGACGCGGGTGCGGAGCGCGTGCAGCTCGTGCGGCGCGAGGAGCGCCGGGGCGGCGGCGGGCGGCGGGGCGGCCTCGCGGCGGCGGGCGTAGCCGCGCTCGAGCAGGGCCGAGACGGCGCGCGTCGCCTCGAGGTCGGAGGCGCTCGTGCGATCGACCACCTCGGCGAAGGGGCGCGGCGCGGCGAGGAGCCCCACCACCTCGGCGGTGACCGGGTGGAGGTCGGGCGGGATCTCCTCGGGCGCGACGGCCAGCTCCACCACGTCCTGCGGCGCCGGCAAGGAGGGCAGCAGCCGGGCCAGCTCGTCGGCCTGGCGCAGCCCCTCGAGGATGAGGTCGTCGAGCCGGCGGGCGATCCGCTCGGCGGCGCCGGTGGTGCCGGGCACGAAGGCGAACTGCCCCTCGCGCCGGGTGAGGAGCCGCCAGAGCGCCTTCTCGCCGGCGATGCCGCCGAGCTGCGCGTCGACGACGCGGCCTTCGAGGAGCGCGATCTCGGCCCGCTCCCCCTCGCGCTCCACCACGAGCCGCCCCGACTTCTTGTTGACCGCCAGGATCTGGAGCAGGTCCACGAGCGGGATCTGCGCCAGGTTGCCCTCGATCTCGCGGCTCTCGCCGGCGGCGCGCGAGGCCTCGGCGCGGCGGAAGACCTGCTCGATGCGCGAGAGCACCTCGTCGAGGTTGAAGGGCTTGCGCAGGTCGGGGCCGAGCCGGGCCCGGTCGACGTCGACCTGGTCGCCGGTGAGCACCACCGGGATCCGCTCGGTGCGCGGGTTGGTGCGCAGGATGCGGACGAAGGTGCGCACGTCGACGAGCGGCATCCGCTCGTCCAGCAGCACCAGATCCGGGAAGCGCAGGATGGCCACCTGCAGCGCCCGCGAGCCGTCGCGCGCGGCGTGCACCTGGTAGCCGCGCTGCCGCAACGGCGGCGCCAGCACGCGCACCGTCTCGGGGTCGGCGTCGGCGATCAGGATCTTGCGCGGAGGCATGGGCGCTCGGGCGGTGGGCTAGACCGGCTGCAGGTCGTAGAGGGCCTGGAGCCGGGCGACGAGGGCGTCGACGAGCGGCACGTCGGAGGTGTGGAAGGCGCGGCCGTCCGGGCCTGAGATCCAGGCGTAGGCCGAGTGCTCGGAGAGGAAGAGGAGCAGCTCGTGGCCGGCCAGCCGCTTGTCGCCGTCGAGGAAGACCTCGGTGACGAGCGGGTGGGCCACTGGCGGGCCGCCGCGCGGGCCGAGCAGGTAGACGTGGACCGAGGCGTCGCCGGCGCGGCTGCCGAGCTCGGCGGCGGGCAGCGCCTCGAGCACCGGGGCGTTGCCGAGGCCGCCGGAGGTGCCGACGTAGAGCAGGCCGCGGGCGCGCGGGTCGCGGGCGATCTCGCGGGCCGCCTCGCGCTGGGCGGCGGCGAAGCGCTCGGGATCGGCCGGCAGGCGCGCCGACGGGGAGGAGGCGGGCAGGCGCGCCTCGCCGTCGATGAGCAGGTCCACGAGCTCCCAGAAGGCGTTCGGCTCGAGGTCCTCGAGCTGCAGCCGGCGCAGGAGCGAGCCGCGCTGTGCCTCGAGCCGGGCGCGGGCGTGGTGCAGCAGCTCGTCGAAGTCCTCCCCGTCCTTGGGGAAGGCGGCGGCGCCCATGGAGAGGCGCACCGGCAGCTTCTCGTCGAGGGCGCGGATGGACGCCTCGCTCCGCACCTCCTCGACGGCGCGCCGCTGGAACATGAGCGCGCCGAAGGAGTCGGTCTCCGGGAGGAGCACGTAGTACTCGCCCTCCGAGACCTTGGCCAGGATGTCGGCGTCGCGCACGGCGCGCGAGACGGCGGTGACGAGGTCGCGCGTGGCGCGCTTGTAGAGCTCGCGGCCGGCCGCCTGGCGGAGCCGCTCCACCTCGTCCACCGAGACCACCACCAGCGAGAAGGCGCGGCCGTAGCGGCGCGCCTTGTAGAACTCCTTGCCGGCGTAGTCGACGAAGTAGGCGAGGTTGTAGGCGCCGGTGTCGCGGTCGCGCAGGCCGACGCGCTCGAGCGCGCCGAAGCGGCGGGCGTTGCGCACCGCCACCGCGGCGAAGTCGGCCACGGCGAGCGCCGCCGCCTGCTCGTCGCCGCCGAAGCGGCCGCGCGCCCGGTCGGCGAGGAGCGCGAGCCCCATGGGCTCCTCGTCGGCCACGAGCGGCACGTAGAAGGCCTCGCCGGCCGGCGCCCCCGGCGCCTGGAGCGGCGCGCCGCCCGAGAAGGCCGCGGCGAACGGCGGCTCCTTCGGATCGATGCGGGCCGGCAGCGCCGCGCGCTCGACGAGGCCGCGGTAGCCGCGCAGCGTGAGGGCGCCGCGCTCGTCGGCGATCCAGAGGGCCGCCCCCTGGGCGTCGGTGACCTTGGCCAGCACCTGGAGCGAGAGGTCCTGCAGCTTCTCGAGGTCGAGCGTGCCGAGGATCTTGAGGCTGTCGCGGTAGAGCGCCTGGCGCTTCACGAACTGCAGGTTCTCGGCGAGGAGCTGGCCGTGCTCGCGCTGCAGCCGGGCGCGGGCGAGCGCCTTCTCGGCCACGGCGAGCAGCTCGGCCGGGCGCACCGGCTTCACCAGGAAGTCGGCGCAGCCGGCCTTCATGGCGGCGACGGCGAGCCGCGCGTCGTCCTGGGCTGTGACCGCCACCGCCTCGAGCTCCGGGTCGAGCCGCAGCGCCTCGGCGACGAGCGTGAGCCCGTCCATGCCGTCCATCACCAGGTCGGTGACGAGGAGATCGGCCGGCTCGAGCGCCAGGAGCTTCAGCGCCTCCTCGCCGGAGGCGGCGGCCCGCACGTCGTGGCCCGCGCCCGCCAGCACCTCGCCGAGCAGATCGCGGAAGAACCGCTCGTCGTCGACGACCAGCACCCGTCCGGTGGACATGTCAGAGCTCGGTCTCGCCCTCGAAGGCCCGCTCGGCGGGGCCGCGCATGGTGACGCGGGTCAGGTCCGGGCTCACGGTGATCTGGAGCGGGCCGCCCGGCAGCCGCACCTCGACCGGCCGGCCGGTGGGGGCCTTGCCGGCGCGGGCCGAGGCGACCGCCGCGGCGCAGGCGCCGGTGCCGCAGGCCTCGGTGAGGCCGGCGCCGCGCTCCCAGACGACGAGGTCGATGCCCGCGGGGCCCGGGCGGGCGAAGCCGACGTTGACGCCGCCCGGCACGAAGGCCTCGACGGCCGGGCCGACGGCGCCGGCCCGCTCTCGCGAGGGCTCGTCGAAGAGGACAGCGTGCGGGTTGCCCATGGAGACCCGGACCGCATGGAGCTTCTCGCCGGCCACGGCGTAGTCGGCCTCGCCCTCGACGCGGGCCGGGCCCATCTCGACCGAGACCGAGTCGAAGGCGCCGTCCGGCCGGCGGTGGACGGTGCAGGTGCGCGGGCCGGAGTCGGTGTCGACGGTCAGCTCGCCCGAGAGGCCGCGCGCCTCGAAGAGGTGGCGGGCGACGCAGCGGATGCCGTTGCCGCACATGGCGGCCACCGAGCCGTCGGAGTTGTAGATGTGCATGGTGGCCACCGCGCCCGGCGTGCGCGGCGGCAGGACGGTCAGGACGCCGTCGGCGCCGATGCCGCGGCGCCGGTCGCAGAGCCGGCGGGCGCGCGCGGCGTCCATGAGCGGCCCGTCGACGACGACGAAGTCGTTGCCGTTCCCCTGGTACTTGACGAAGCGGAGGCGTGGCACCGGGCCATCCTACCGCGTCAGCCGCAGAACCGCTCGACGGCGCGCGCCAGGATGGCGGCCGCCCGCTCCAGCTCGGCCACGGCCACGTGCTCGCCGGTGCGGTGGGCCACCCGGATGTCGCCCGGGCCGAAGACGACGCCCTCGGCCCCCATGCCGGCCACCTCCGGCAGCTCGGTGCCGAAGGGGACGGTGGTGCTCCGGTTGCCGCTCTCGGCCTCGAGGAAGCGGACGATCTCGGCCTCGGGCGGGGTCACCGCGGCGGCGTCGGTGCGCAGGGGTGCGATGGCCGCCTTCAGCCGGCCGCCGCTCTCGGCCTCGAGCCGGGCGCAGGCCTCCTCGAGGAGCCGGAGCGCGCGGCGCGGGTCCTGCCCCGGCAGCGGGCGCCACTCGTAGCTGAAGCGGCAGGAGCCGGCGATGATGTTGCGCGCCTTGCCGCCCTGGATGACGCCCACGTTCCAGGTGGTGTAGGGCGGCTCGAAGGCGGCGTCGGGCGGGTCGCGCAGGGCGAGGCCGATCCGCTCCATGTCGGCGAAGAGGCGGCCGGCGGCGTGGATGGCCGAGGCGCCCAGGTCCGGGTAGGCGCTGTGCCCCTCGACGCCGGAGAGCTCCACCTCGACGGCGCAGTAGCCCTTGTGGGCGCGGACCGGCACGAGGCTGGTCGGCTCGCCGACGATGGCGTGGCGCGGGTGGATGCGCCCCTCGGCGAGCGCCTGCTTGGCCCCGAGGCAGCCCACCTCCTCGTCGGCGGTGAAGAGGAGCGTGAGCGGCTGGCGCCCGGCGGCGGTGCGGGCGGCCGCGGTGACGGCGGCGGCGAGGAAGCCCTTGGTGTCGGCGGTGCCGCGCCCGTGGACGGCGCCGTCGCGCACCGGCGCCTCGAGCGCCTCGGCCCAGTCCGGGTCGAAGGGGACGCAGTCGGTGTGGCCGACGAGGGCGAGGCCGCCCGCGTGGTCCGGGCCGCGGCG